>CAYTWS010000009.1:6481-14607 GCA_964442145.1 uncultured Ectothiorhodospiraceae bacterium
GCTGACGCCAAGGCGGGCCTACAAGCCTGAAACGCAAGGGCCCGAGGGCCCTTCTTTACCCCGCATGTCCCGCCGCCGCTGACTTCGGCCCAACACCGATTTTCCGTGCGCGCTCGTCAGCGCGCCCCGGTCCCTTTTCTTGTATGCGCAACAAAAGGGACCAAAAGAAGCGCACCCTGGCTGGCTCGTCCCGCCCCAAACGGTCGCAACGCGACGGCGCTCGGCGTAGGCCCGCGTCGCCGGAGCGCGTTAGCGCGGAGGCGATGCGGGCACTTTGCGCCCGCCTTGGCTGACGCCAAGGCGGGCCTACAAGCCTGAAACGCAAGGGCCCGAGGGCCCTTCTCTACCCCGCATGTTCCGCCGCCGCTGACTTCGGCCCAACACCCGTTTTCCGTGCGCGCTTGTCAGCGCGACCGAAATCCCGAGCTCAGGTAGGCCACGAGCTGGCTCGCGGCGGCCAAGGCGCGCGAAGCATGCGACCCGCGACCCCGGCCGCCACGCGGGGGCCAAGCGAGCGCGACGGGCGTCGTCCGGTCGGCTATGCCGGCGTCGCCTCCTCGCCCCAATCGACGACTTCCGCCAAGAAACTGGTCGCGAACGCACCTCGTCGCAGGGTGAACGCGACGATGAGATCGCCGCCGTCCCAGCACCAGTCCAACGCCTCGGCCGGTGTGCGCAACGGCCGCCGCTCGGCGCGCGTACCCAGGCGCTCCAAGCCCGCCCGTAGCTCGGCCTCGTCGGCAAGCCAGCCGGTCTCACGCTCGGCCATGGCGGCGTCGACCGGCGGTTGGCCGCGTCCCCACAGCGGTCCGGTCGGATCGAGATCGAGGGCCGCGGCGCGTTCGGCTACGGTGGGATCGCTCCCATCGTGGATGAAGACGGAGCGGGTGCCGGCGAGCATCAGGGCCTCGCCCAGCAACGCCCGATCCCAGGTGCCATCGGCGACGCGCTGCGCGAGCACACGGTTGAACAGCCAGCTGCGCGCGGCGGATACCGCCATCGACGGCGCGCGCGGGCGTCGGCGCTGCAAGGCGCTACGCGCCCGGGCGAGGTTGGCGCCCGCACGGCCGAAGCGTTGGGGGCCGAAGTAGTTGGGGAAGCCCGCGGCGCGGATGGCGTCCAGGCGCTGATCGACCGCGCCGCGATCGCCCACGACGTCGCGCACGCGGATACGGAAACGGTTGGCCCGATGGGTGCCGGGCCGCAGCTTGCGCCCGTGGCGCACTACCGCCTCGATCCACCAACAAGCCTCGGCCGGCGCGGCCCAATCGGGCTCCGGCCGGCCCGCCAGATCGACCGAGAACCATTGCCGCGTCTGCGCCGAGCGATCCTTGCGCCCGGCGAAGCCCACCGCTGCTGGCGCCACACCGGCGTGCGCGGCGAGCGCCCGGGCGACGTCGCCCGTGTTGGCACCGGCCTTGGCCACCCAGAGCCAGATGTGCTGGCCCGCGCCGTCGGGCTCGAAACCCAGGACCTCGGTGACCTCGAAGTCCGCCGGCACGCGGCGCAGCTCGCCGCGCGCGGGCGCACCGCCGAAAGCCTGGACGGGGGCGCTCACTCGCCCTGCTCCGATCCGGTCCCGGCGCTCCTCCGCCCCTTGAGCGCGGGCGGCACCGCCTCGGCGGAGCTATCGACCTCGATCGTATAGAGCAGATCCGCGCTCGAGGTCGTGCCCGAGCGCCCCTCCAACGACCACAGCTCGCTGAGCTCGTAACGCATGCGCACGCTGTTGGCCTCCTCGAGCAGGCCGATGCCATAGCCGATATACAGCCGCGGCGAGAGATAGCGGCCCAACACGATCGACGAGCCCTCACCCGGTCCGCCCGCCTCCACCTCGACCTCGTCGATACCGACGCGCTCGGCGAACCGGGAGGCTTGGTCCGATTTCGCCAGGAATGCGGCCGCCGCCGCCAGCGTCTCGCCCTCGCTGCTCGAGGTCTCGCCGAGCGGCATACCGACGATGAGGTAGGACAGCTGCTGCGACTCGGGCATGGGCGGCTCCGAGAACAGCTCCACCCGAGGCTCCTGCAGCGTACCGCGCACGTTCACCCCGACGAGCACGTTACGCGGGCGCCGCGTGGCGCGCACATCGAGGCCCGGATTGCCCACGGGCCCGCCACTATAGATCACCCGTCCCCGCTCGATCGCCAGCGTCTGGCGATAGATGGTATACGTGCCGTCCTCGACCTTGAGCTCACCCAAAGCGATCGTGGCCTGGCCCGGTCGCTCGATCAGGCGGATGCTGCCGGCCAGGCGGCCCTTGAGCCCGAAGGCGTCGATGCGCACGTCATCGCCCGGCACGACCGCTACGTCGGCACTCACCCGCCAATCGGACCGGCTGGGCTCGGCCGTCCCCGTCTGTTCGCTCGGCTTGACGACCACGGCATCGGGCGAGGCGCGCACGGCACCGGAAAGGTCACGCGGGGCGATGCGCGCGCGCGGCACCCGGACGCTGCCGGTGACGTTAACCTCCCGATCGGCCAGGCGCCACTCCAGATACGGTGATACCGTAAGCTCGACATCGCTGCGATCGGCCGCTTGGAAGCCCTCGCCCTGGATCGAGCCCGACCCGCGCCACTGGCCGTCGCTACCCCGTGCGGCGCGCGCGATCAGCTCGAGCCGCCCGGCGCCCGAGCTCGCCCGCAGGCGCATATCGGCGCCGTCGCTGCCCGTGGCGACGTTGGCCTCCAGCGCCGTCAGGCGCAGGCCGAGCGGCACCACCGTCACCTCGCCCGACTCCAGCCCGAGCTCGCCGCTGAGCTCGGGACGCTCCAGCGAGCCGCTCAAACCCAGATCGGCGACCAAGCGTCCGTCGACCTGGCCGATCGACGGCACCAGTATGGGCACGAGACCGAGCTGGCCCACCCGGGCGCCGACATGGCCGGCCAAGGCGAACGGGGCACTGCGCCCCAGTGCCACGCGGGCGGACAAGCGATCCCCGTCGGTCAACGGCCAGTCCACGGTGGCGCGGACGCGCTCGGGCTCGAGGGCGAGCGTGGCCGTGCCCGCGCCGAACGCGAACAGGGTCTCGTCCTCGCGCTCGATGAGCCCGTCGATCCGGCCCGCGGTCGTCTCCACCACGGCCTCACCGGTGATCGGCCCGCCGTCCGAGGCGATGGCCGCGTGCAGATCGAGCGCCCCCGTGTAGTCGAGATCGTCGCGCCAGTAGCTGCCCAGCAGGCCGATCGGGACACCGCTGGCATCCAGCCCGGCACGGAAACGGCCGCCCGCGAAGCGGCCCTCGAGGCACACCCGGGCCCCGTCGTTACGCCAGCACCCGGGCTGCGCCTCGAACACCCCGTCCACCCACTCGAGCGGCTGTGGGCTCGCCAGGCGCCAAGCGCCGCGGTCGTCAACCTGGATGCGCGCGCTACCGAGCGCCCCGCGCCAGTCGCTGCCCACGAGCGCACCCGTGACTCGGGCGTTCACGCTCGCCCGTTCGTGGCGTAGCTCGGCGTCGAGCGTGTGCTCGCCGGGCTCGCCGCGCAGTGTCGCCTCGAGGCCTTCGAGGGCCCAGCCGCGCCCGCGCAGCCCGCTGGCCACCAGCCGCAGGTCCGACACGACCTCGGCACCCAACGCCAGGTTGCCCTGTAGGCGCACGGCATCGAGCTCGAGCTCGGGGCTCGCCATGCCCTCGGCAGCGACATCGATGCCCAAACGCGGGCGTTGTAGGCTCCCAGTGACCGTCCCGTTGCCATGGATGGCCCCACGGTAGCCGGGCACGAGCTGGGCCAGCTCGGGCACCTGCAGGCGCCACGCGAAGTCGGTCGGCTGGCCCAGCGAGCCGTCGGCGGAGAGCGACGCGTCGCCGGCACGCAAGCGCAGCCGATCGACCGACCAAGCGCCGTCGTCGAAGCGAACGCGGCCGCCGCCGGTGACCGGCCGCTCGGCGACCACCCCGCGCAGAGCGGCGAGATCGGCTTGGCCACGCCATCCCGCCCCGGTCTCGGTGGCCTCGAGCACCGCCGCGCCCGCGATCTCGCCGATGGGGCCGTGCCCCCAGCGCGCCGGATCGACGTCGTCGAACGACAGGCGCATACGGGCATGGCGTGTGCCGGTCCAGCGCGCCGCGCCGGTCGCCTCCAAGACGGCCTGCTGCCAGCGCGCACGCACATCGAAGCGCTCGGCGGCGGCCAGCGACCCCTCGACCGTCCACTCCAGCTGCGCCGGTTCGCCCTCGACCAACGGCGATGCCAGGCTTGCGTGACCGTCGACCCGGTAGTCATCGGGGCGGCCGTCGAGATGCACGCGGCCGTCGGCGCTGCGCACGTCCGCCGCGCCATCCAGCGGCCACGCCAGCCCCTGCCAGTCGGCAACCAGGTCGAAGACGGGCTCGCCGCCCGCCCAAGCGAGATCCCCTTGTAGGCGCGCGCTGGCCTCGCGCCGCGCCGCCGGCCGGACCTCGAGGCGCTCGAGCGCCATGCGCTCACTGTTGGCTGCGAGCGCGAGCCGGGCATCCAAGCGCCCGGTGGGCAAGCCGGCCACGGTGAGCTCACCCTCGGCCTGCACCCGATCGGCCGAGCCGGTCAACGCCATATCGGTCGCCACCGCCAGTGCCGGCGCCGTGGCCCACCAGCGCTGCAAATCGGTCTCGGGCAGACTGACATCGGCCCGCCACGACGGCTCGGCCTCGAACGGGCGCACGCGCCAGTCGACCGTAGCCGTGCTGGGCTCGTGCCAGCGCAGTTGCCCCGCGGGCGCGCGCAGATCGCCGGCGAGCGCCAATTGCCCCGCCATCGGCGCCAGCGCGTCGACGGGTGCGTCGACGCGCCACGACAGCGAGCCCCCGAGCTCGAACGGTGCCCGCGCGCCCAGGCGCACATCGCCGTGGACACGCCCGTGCGGTGACTCGATGGCCAAGCCGTCGATGCGGCCACCCCCGGCATCGACCCGGAGACCGAATGCGACGCGATCGACGACCACGTTGGCTCCGGGCAGGCGCACACGGATGCCCTCGAGCGTCGCCTCGTCGATGGCGAGCTCGACCGGCGGCACCCAGTCCGCGGGCGGCTGCGGCGTATCCTGCGGCTGGCGCGCACCGTCGGCATCGGCCTCGGGCGACGCCGCGGTCTCGACGTCGATCCCGGCGGCGCGGATCGCCGCAATATCGACGCGCGCGCCAACGAGGCGCCAGGGCCGCCAATCCAGATGGCCCCTGTCCAGACGCACGGTGACCGTGTCCGTGCGCACCCGCAGCCCGGTGACATCGATGGGGCCGATGAGGCGCCCATCCAGGGCGTCGAAGTGGATCGCCACCGGGGCGTAGTCCTGAGCGACACCGACGACCCAGCGCAGGCCCGCGTTCGACGCCAGCAGCCAGGCCAGGCCGCCGGCGAGCACCGTCGCCAGCACCAGGGGGATGGCCAAAGCGATGAGCCAACGCCGGCGCATCAGAAATTCACACCGAGGCTCAGATGCAATCGCGGCGACTCATCGCCGTCGACCGCCTTGGCGACGTCGACCCGAAAGACCCCCACGGGCGAGCGGTAGCGCATGCCCACGCCCGCGCCCGTGCGCAGATCAGCATCGACATCGTTGACGGCGTTGCCGTGATCGACGAAGACGGCGGCGCCCCAGTTCCCCCAAATCAGCTGCTCGACCTCCAGGCTCGCGACGCCGAGGTAGCGCCCACCGACCACCCGGCCATCCTCGTCCTCGGGACCGAGCGTTTGGTATGCGAAGCCGCGCACGCTGTTGTCGCCGCCGGCGAAAAAGCGCTGCGAAAGCGGCAGCTCGGAGAACGCGTCGACCCAGACACGGCCACCCTCGATGCGCCCGATCAGCCGCGCCTTGGGCCACAGGCTCGTCAGGCCGCGCGCCTGCAGGCGCAGCCGCGAGAAGCTCACATCGGAGCCCAGACTCGCCGAACCGCCGCGCAGCTCACCCGAGATCCCGTAACCGCGGGTCGCGTAGATGGGATCGTTGAAGACGCTGCGCGAGAGCGCAATGCCGGGGATCACGAGATTACGCGTGTCCACCTCGTCGCCGATCTCGTCGCGGCTGCGCTGATACGTCAGCGACAAACGGCGCTGCCAACCGGCGCTTGTCGTGATCCGGGCGATCCCGAGCTCGAACTGGCGACTCTCACCGTCGCCGATCTCTTCCTCGGTCAAGCTGGTATCGAGTTCGAGACGCTCGCGCCACGGGTCGGCCAGCGGGATGATGTAGCGCCCTTGCGCCTCCGTGGATCGCTGCGCGATCTGCGTGACGAGCTCCAAGCGGTGACCGCGATCGTTGGTATAGCGCGTATCGCGCCCGAAGCGCACACGCGCGCCCGTGTCCGTGCCGAAGCCGATACCGAACGTGTAGCGATGCTTCGCCCGGGCCTCCAGATCGATCTGGACCGGGATGCGGCGGTCGCTGGCTTGTCCGCGCTGGGCACGAACCGACACCCGCCGAAAGTAGTCGCTATCGTCGAGGCGGTATTGCAGGTCCAAGAGCTCGCTGGCGACATAGGGTTGGCCTTCCTTGAACGGCAAGTAGCGCCGCAAGAAGGCCTCGCTGACGACGGTATCGGCGAAGCGGATCTCGCCGTAGCGGTAGCGCGGCCCGCTGTCGAGGACGAGCTCGATGCGTGCGCTATGGGACTCCGGGGCGATCTCGAGGCGGCGCTTTTGCCAACGCGCGTCGACGTAGCCCCGCTCGGCGGCGAGCGACATCAGCTCGCCCTTGGCGGTTTCATAGGCCGAATGATTGAGCTGCTGGCCCTCCGCCAACGCCAGCCGGGCGACGCGCTCGGCGAAGGCCGCGTCGTCGCTGGCCTCCCCGAGGATGCGGATATCGACCGACTCGATCCGGACCGGTTCGCCGGTGTCGATCCGGTAGCGCGCCAGCCAGCCGGTATCGAGGCGCTCGAGCCTGGCTTCGACCTCGGGCTCATAATAGCCGAAGGGCTCGAGCGCCTGGGCGATCTCGCGCGGGGCGCGCGAGTGCAGCCGCCGCACCGTGGCCGCCGGTATGGGCTCGCCATCGGTGCCGCGCTCGGCCTCGGCGACGATGCTCAGATAAGCGCGCACGTTGTCGCGCAGGGGCCCCTCGACCCCTCCGATCTCGACGCTGATGTCGCTGGCCCCGGCGGCCAGCGGCCAAAGGAGCAAGCACACGCGCCCGAGCCACGCGCCCACCAGGCGCCAGCGCACGCGGGTCACGATCCCATCACCGTCGGGGCGTGGGCATCCCAGGCGTGATGCGTCTCGCCGACGGCCTCGCCGTGCGCATCGAAGCGCCGCTCGACCACCTCGACCCGGCCGCCGTCGGCGACCCAAAGCAGGCTCGAGCACCGGGTCCCGAAGCGCGGGTTGCGCAGGAACAAGGGACGGGCGTCGCCGCCCCCAGGCTCGGGGGTTCGTTCGTCGGCGAGCAGGGCGAGCAGCGATGCGCGCGAGGCATCGGGGCGCTCGGCGAAAAGCCGGTAGGCCCTGCGTGAGCGCCCATCGTCGATATTCAAGCCGGCGTTGTCGACGGTATGGCAACCGGGGCCGAGCTGCGCCGCGCCGGCCCCCGTGTTGGTCACATAGTGGCCGCGCTCGCCGTCACCCGCGAGCAAGTGGAATCCGCCGAAGCGCCCGCCCGCGGCGGCGATGTCTCGGCACGCGACGCCGCAGTCCGCCGCCGCGAGTACCTGCGGCACCAGCGCACCGCGCGAGGGCGCCGCGGCCATGGGGGGCTCGCCCGCGCCATTGAGCACGCATGCGAAACGACCATCGCGACGGACCCCGAGCCACGTCCCGCCCGCCCGGACATCGCGGCCGGCGAGGACGCGCTCGTCATCGGGCCACCAGTGGAGGGCCTCGGCCGGGCGGTCGTGGCGCTCGTCGCGGTTGGCGGCTACAACGACGCGATAGCCCGGCACGGTGTCCTGGGCGTAGAGCACGAGGCACATGGGGCCAGCCTACCCCCCTCCCGCAGGCACGGCCCAGTGCCAGGGCTCGTAGATGATGCCCGCGGCATTGTCGCGCGGGTAGGAGAGCACGAAACCGAACGCGCCGGCATGGGCTTGAAGCCACGCGAACGCTGGCGTGTGCTCGAAATCCTCGGTCAGCGGTTTCTCGCCCGCGATCCCCAAATCGACCGCGCGCCCCGTGTGGTGCTCGGAATAGCCGGGTGCGGCATTCACGCGCAGGATG
>CAYTWS010000010.1:0-13782 GCA_964442145.1 uncultured Ectothiorhodospiraceae bacterium
GCCGCGTAACTTACCCTTGGGGCGTTTTTGCGGCCGCGGCCGAAGCGCGGCCCAGTCGACCTAAAGCGCGCGCGGCATCGTCTGCAGCAACACCCATGGCGCGGCCGGCCGACTGCAACCGCTTCGTGCCCCGCCGGATCTGACGGTACGCCTGCCAGTCCGAGGCCGATACACCCATCCCCCAAGCGCGCAGCTCTGCGGCCATGCGTCGGACGAGGCGCCGGCGGCGAAAGCGCCGTGGAGCTCGGGCTAGATGTCGCAACAGGATCCGGGGGCGCATCAGTTCAAGCTCTCGACGCGGACGACCTGGCCACCGTGGAAAGTGATCTTGCGGTCGAATTGGTTTGTGAGGCGGTAGTAGTAAGCGTGGCCGACGAACTGGTCGTCCTCGCCTACGAGGCGGACCTTGCGGTCGGGCTCGCCGCAGGCGTCGGTCACGTCGAGGACGGAGTCTCCATTGCGCACCAGGTCGTTGCCGCAGCGGAAGCCATCAGCGCCAGCGGCAAGTGGTAGGCTCGCAACCACGGCGACGACGGCCGACAGGATCGTGTGACGCCGCATGGAACTCTCCCTATTGATCCTATCCCGATTGTACCACTCGCGGGCGAAGCCCTCGAGGCGGGGCAATCGATCCTGCGGCGGCCGCGTACGGGGAAGTCAACAGACACGACCCTCCCTAGCGACCACCTATTCGCCCTCGCCCTCGACGGCCGCACGCTGCTGCTCGAGGTAGGCCTCGATGTGCTCGCGCAGGGTGCGGTGGCGCTCGTCGCAGATCCGCCAGTATTCCGCGCCGGCCGTCGCGGCCTGGATGATCTCGCCGCGGGTTCCGTCCTCGACGTCCGGCAGGACGCCGGTGCCGCGGCCCTCGCGCTCGGCGTTAGGGCACGGGCGCATTGCCGACTCGGGCGGCGGCTGCATCGGCGGGGCGGTGTCGGGGACCATGACCTTGGCGGGGCCGCAGCCGGCGGCCATGAGGATGGCGGCGAGGATCAGGCTATAGCGCATTGAACCGCTCCCTGCCCTCCGGCCCGAGGCACTGCTGCTGCCCTGCGTCGCTGGCGGCGTACTCGGCGGCCGTGCGCTCGAGCTCGCGGACGGTGCCCTGGAGGTCTTCGACGCGCTTGGCGTGCTCTCGGGCGCGTTGGCGGGCCCTGTCGACCTGCTGCATCAGGCGGCGCTCGGCTTCCCGGCGAGCCTCGGCGACGGCCTCGGTGCGGGCCTCGGCCTGGATCTCGCGCTCGATCGAGCGGCCGTAGAGGTAGGCGCCCCACCCCAGGGCTGCGACTAGCACGGCGATGATCACCCACTTGATGAGGCGCGTGGTCACGACCAAATCCGAATGGCGGCGTCGACCAGGAGCGCGACAGCCCCGACGGCGAAGACGAGGGCACCGAGAATCGCCGCGGGGACACCGCTGGTGCCCTTGTTGATGTTGCCCTCGCGCTTGACGCCGTAGGCGACGAGGCCGCCGCCGGTGACGAGGGCGGCAAGTGCGAAAACGGTTAACCAGTACATTGCATTACTCCTTACCCGATTGGGCGAAACGGTTGGCGTTAGCCGACGCGATCTTGTCGATCACGTCGGAGCCCATGTATCCGCAGCCGAAGGCGGCCACGGGCGTGAGCTGGCCCGTGGACCACAGGACGACGAAACCGGCGACCCCGCCGACCAGGCCGCAGGCCAAGCGGTACGGGCGCTTGCGCGCCCACGCGATCGGGTGGACCGGCCCGCCGGCCGAGTTCGAGGCGGCCTTGAGGGCGCCGAGAAGATTCGCGAGGAGGCCGAGCGCGAGGGCGCCGGCGGCGATGGCGATGTTCATGGTGTCCTCCGCTATTGCGGCGGCCAGAGGCCGTCGATCGTCGTGCCGAAGCGATTCCAGTCGAAGCTGGGGCCCGGGTCGATCTTGCCGTTGCCCTCACCGCGCACGTCGTCGCCGGCCACCTGGTCGTGGCCGAGGATGAGATCGCGGTCGATCGGGAAGCGCTGCACATGCTGTGCAGTGCGCTGGGCGAGGTCGTCGTATTGGGGCGAGGTGAAGCGATCGCCGTGCATGCCGATGAGGGCGACCCCCAAAGTCCAGCTATTGCAGTCCGTGCGGCCGTTCCACTGCGACTCGCCCGCATGCCAGGCGCGAAGCGGCGCGGGCACGAGCTCGACGACGCCGCCCTCGCGCGGGATCAGGTCGTGGTAGCCGAGGCCGTACTCCTCGAGGATGCGCACGATCTCGTCGACGTCGTACGGATCGTCGGGCTTGGTGTGGCGGGCAGAGATGTAGTGGACGATCAGCCCCTGGGGCGTGATCTCGTAGTCGTCAAACCCGTCTGTGAGGTGGCGTTTTGTGACCTGCATTAAGGGTCTCCTTGATTGCTCTGGCGATGGCGATCGCCACCGTTGTCGGGCTCGATCGTCATGCGCAGCCCCAGATACCGCAGCGTGATAGTCGAGCCGATGTTGGCGCCGGCCAGGAGAACGACGCCGCCTAACCCGCCAGCCGCACCGACGAGCAATGCCCCCCTGAGCGTGCTCACGTCGAGCAGCGGCAACGCGATCCCGCCGGCAAGAACGAGTACGCCCGATGTGAGTCCGATGACCGCGTAGCCGATCAGCAGCGCCGCCCTTGCCTGGCCATTTCGCAGCATTCGGCGAACACCCAGACATGTCCCTGCTGCTAGGCCACCGACTGCGGCAATGCCGAGCAGCGTGAGCTGCGCGATGCTGATCGGTTGCATCGGATTCCCTCGGATAATGTGGTCGGTCATTGGCTTACCAGGCTTTGCTTCAGGGCCATCTCGATGAATAGCGCGGGTGCTTTCCTTCTATCGTGACTGCGTTAGCGGCCCCGCCGCTCCGTTTGTGCATAAAAAAGCCCGCCGAAGCGGGCTTTGTCTTTCGGTTGTGGAAGCTGACCTAGTCAGCTTCCCAGATTCGAATCGCGTAACCGTTCGAGTTGAACCGCACGATGCGGTCGTCCTTGCCGTAGCCCATGTCGAACCGCTCACGGGTGCCCTTGTTGGCCCCGTAGTCGTTCTCGAGCGGCGTGACCGCCTTGGGCTCGCCGCACTTCTCATGGAAGACCGAGCGGTGCTCTTTCAGCTCGACGAGGTCGTTGCCGCAGCGGAGCTGGTTGTCGCTGGCGAAGGCCTCTTCGTTCGTCGCGATATACACGCCGACGCACACGACCACTACCCAGAACACCAGCCGCCAGAAGCGGTTGGATTTGCGCTCGCGGTCGCCGCGCGTGACGATCTCTTCGTTCGTGTTGCTTCCCATGCGCACCCCTTCGTGGTTGATTCGATCCCGCGAGAGGTAATCCTGCGCTTGCACGGCCGGCGCCGTCCAGGGAAACCCCAGCTAGACCGCCTCGGTGTAGGTGGGCAGGTCCGGGGCCTCGCCGGTGATCTCGCGGTCGCGGATGAAGGCCTTGTTGCCCGCGGCGACGCCCTCGCCCTGGACCACCAGGGTCGAGCCGGTCTCGGTCGAGACGGTGGATGTGCCGTCGCCGTTGTTGGACTCGACGGTGACCGCCAGGGTGCGCGATCGGGGGATGAGCTTTTGGAACTGCCGCCAGAGGTTAGCCTTTGCCATGATACCTCTCGATCTCTAGCTGTTGCCGCACGCGCGTCGCGTTGGCGCGGTCGGCGGTGACGGTGACGCCCTGGACCTGGGCCCGCCAGGTCTCGGTCGGCTCGGTGACTTCGACCATCTGGCCGGGCTCGAGCAGGCCTGGGGGCTCCGGGTCGGGTAGCAGCGGCGTGGTCACGCCCACGAGCTCGCGATCGCCAGCCTCCGAGAGCACCAGGCGCCCGCGCTCGCGCCCTGCCAGGCGCTCGGTGATGAGCTCGTCGACGACCATGTCGGCCTCGACGTCCTGTGTGGTGTTCGACTGCAGGACGTGGACGAGCACCCCGCCCTGCTTACCAGACACCCACACGGCGTTGTAGCCGGCCCCGGGCTCCCAATCGGCTTCGAGCTGGAAGGTGATGTCGTCGGTGAGCGCGGCGTCGATCGCTGTGGTGTCGTCGCTCCAATTCCACGGGCTCACCGGGTAGTAGGGCTCGACGTCGAGGGTCTGCGCGGCCTGGCGCGTCGTCACCACCGCACCGACGGCCTCGGCGAGCCGCTGGATCGCCTGCACGGGCGTGAGGCTGTCGTAGCTCCACACGTTCGCCGGCACGTTCCAGTCCTGGGCGTTCCAGTTGACGGTCCATCCCGTGTTGTCGAGCTCCTGGGCGGCGAGCTGCGCCGCGCTCTTTTGGGCTGTTTCGGTGAACGTCCGCGGCGCGCTATACGGCTTGGTCAGCAACGCCGACGGGCTGCGCCCCGATACCTCGAACGTCGCGCTGTTGAAGCTGCGCCCGCGGCGGTGCGACTCGATGAGAAACAGCCACGCGCGCCCGTTGACCGTGATCTGGATCTCGACGGGGCCGGTCGCGCTCGGCTTGACCTTGTTCAAGTCCTCGCGGGTTGCCAACGTCGCGTCGAGCTGCCAGGCCCACGAATCGCGGTCGGTGCGGATCTTGGCCTGGTTGACGACGACCTCGGCGTCGTCACTGGTGCGCTTGGCGGTGATGCTGGGCATGAGTAGGTACACCTCTTTCGATGGGGGCAGCGGCGGCGGATCCGCGGGCTCGGCGTCCTCGAGGTTGTAGGCAATATCGAGGCCTGGCGCGTCGCGACGCCCCTGTGGACCCCACGGGATGCGGTCGGGCTCGTCCTTGTGCGGTGGGCTCGGGTTCCAGGCGTGACCGCCGAATTGGTCGCGTGGGCCGATGCGGACATTGGCTAGATCGGGGCCGCCGAAGCGCATCGCATCGTAGGACGGGGCGGTGTAGTTGCTGTCGATCGGGAGCAACACCGCATCGCCGGCCGGCGGGTCATAGGTCGTGCGGACCTTGCTAACGTAGCGCCGGTAATCATCGACCCGATGGTAAGGCGCGCGCCAGGCGCGATCTTTCGCCGGGACGTACAAGTAGGGCGCCTCGACGCGGCGGGCCTTGGTCGGTATGCGCCCCGGCCACGGCGCACGGTAGCCCGTGTCGCGATCGCGCAGGTCGGTCCACGGGACCTCGATCTGGCGCTTGAGCCACGACGCGAACACGCCCGCGTAGACGCTGCGCGCTTGCGTGTCGGCGAGGCGAAACGGGCCCCACGGCCCGCGCGTGCTGTTTTCGACCCCGGTGGGCGCCGCCCACGGCTGCGTGTAGCGCGTGTTGAGGTCGCGGAACGGCCCCCACGGGATGCGCGCTTGCTTGTCGTTGGGGGCCTGGCGGGTGCCGTAGCGCGAACGGATGAGCACGTCGACACCGGACGAGGCGTCGATCGTGGAGCCGCCATCATCGCCGCCGTCGTCGGACGGTTCGAGCAGCACCAGGCTAACGGCGTCCCAGCTCGGTGCGGCGTAGCTGCCCGCTAGGTCAAAATCGACCGAGCCCGCTGCGGGCGCGCTGTAGCTCGTCCCCGGTGAGCTCGACCCATCGCCAAGGTCGAGCCCGACCGAATCCCACGCCGGCGCGCTGTAGCTGCCCGATAGGTCGAAATCGACGGAGCCAGCGGAGGGCGAGCTATAAGCCACGATCGACGGCCTATTGCTTGTTGAACGTCAGCGGGCCATGCACCGCGGGCTTGTGGCTCGAATCGCCCACAGCCAACACAAAGCCTGCGGTATCCATCGTTTTGAAGGTGACGGTATAGGTTCCGTCGCTTTTGCTTGTGGTGGAGCCGAGCAGCTCCTCAAAGCCCAGGTTGTAGACGTAGACGCCCATCGGGCTCGATATCCCCTCTTGGCTTGTCACGCCCGAGACTTGCAGGCTTTCACGGCCCTCGCCACGAAACTCATCCATATAGTGGTCATTTTCGTTCTCCCTGGCTCCCTTGTTCCAGCCGTGCGTCTCGACATAGCCGAAAGCGGAGGCGCTATTGATAAACGGCTCGGTGACTTGGGCGGTCTTTCCGCTGGATATTTCCTCAAAGTAGAATGTGACCTCTTCGTTGGACCAGTCGAACGACATGCGGGCAATGGTCCACTCCTGATAATTGCCGCTGTCGATGTTGCTGACGCCGTTGGCGCTCTCGATCTGCCACCCAGGGTTGTCCGTCGCCATCACAGCGATCTTGACGCCGTTAGGATCGAACGCGGTGTAGCCGCACCCCCTCTGACTACCGGTCTCCCACCATTGAAGCTCCACAAACGAAGCTGGCTCGCCGTTCATCCGCGGGTCTTGCCAGGTCAGCTTCAGGGCCTGGTTCCCCGTCCCTGGGCTGTCAGGGCCAAAGCTGTACGTCCCCTTGACATCGGTGCCCGTTTGAACACCAAAAGCGGGGTCCTCGATGGTCATGCTCGAAGGCAGCGCCCCGTCCTCAAAGTCCTCTTTTATGATCGCCATGCTTAGACCTCTGTTGGGCTGACAGGGCCGTGGACAACACCACGCTCACTAGCGACGGTCTCGCCTTCGACAATCACATAAACGTCGGGCTTGCCATCATTTTCGAAGGTGACCCCATAGTTGCCCGCAAAATCGCTTCTCGTGTGCCCCCTCACGCTGCCGTCCGCCGCGCTGACGATATGGACGTGGCGCTTTACCCCGACGCCGTCCTTGGTCACTGATCCTTCCACCCTCATCGGGACGGGGAAGCTGAGTGTTATGTCGTCGGCCCACCATGAATTAGAGCTGCTATATCTACTACCCGAGTTATACCCCGCGAACTCTAAATAGCCAAACGCACTAGGCTCGCCTATCATTATCCTAGTCGCGTTCGCGATCGCGCCGTTAGGTTGCTCAAACTCGAACGAGACCTCAAAGGTGTCCCAATGAAAGGTGATACGAGCGCGGACCCACTCACCATAGTTTCCGTTGTCAATATCTTCGTGGCCGTTTCCTGATACGATCCGCTTTGCTGGGTTGTCAGTCCCGATGGCCGCTATGGTGTTGCCGTTAGGGTCCATGGCATACATAGCGCAGCCCTTATTGCTGCTGGTCTCGTAGTAGTGCCACTCGGCGTAAAAAGCTTTGCTGCCATTGGCATCGGCGACGTTCCATGTCGCCTTGAGGGCATTGTTTCCGCTGCCCGTCGAGTCCGGGCCAAAAGAATAGGTCCCACTGGCGTGCGAAGGTGACTGGACACCCCACGACGTATCCTCCAGCGTCCAGTTGGATGGGAGCGCCCCGCTTTCAAAGTCTGTAAATTGTTCCGCCATGACTCCCCCGACCTATTTCGCGGTGATGGGGCCGTGCGTGCGTGGGCGCCCGCCGTTGCCCGGGAAAACGGTGACCGCGTAGTCGTTGCCCGGGATTACGGTGTCGATCGAGAAAGCGCCGTCGGCGCTGCTACTGGTGGTCTCTCCTTGTTGCGCGCCGCTGGACCATTCAAAGGCGCGCACGGTCGCCGCGATGGGGTCGCCGCTATCTTCATCTTCGACCGTGCCGGAGATCGTGCCGAGCGCGATGGGGCCGTCGATGAGCAGGTCGTCGTACCAGACCTGCTGG
The DNA here is from genome assembly GCA_964442145.1 of uncultured Ectothiorhodospiraceae bacterium. GTDB lineage: Bacteria > Pseudomonadota > Gammaproteobacteria > XJ16 > Halofilaceae > Halofilum. The sequence goes on from CAYTWS010000010.1 coordinate 7,488, forward strand.
GGGCCGGCATCCTCGAATATGCCTTGTCCCGATCCGCCCCGGTTGCCTTGCCAGAAGTCGACGCCGTGAATGCCGGAGCGCGGCCCCTGCCAACGCGAAAGCGTGTCGCTCAGGAATAGCTCATCAAGGAATTCCCGACGGAACTCCTGGTCCTCGGTCTCGATCACGAAAGAGACCAGCTGGTTGGTCCAGTCGAAGTCCATTCGCACCCGGATCCATCGGTTGTAGGTGTGATCGTCCCCGGCCAATGGGTCAGCGCCAAACACGCCGTTGTCTGAAACGACGCGCCACTCGGGATTTCGGGATTTGTAGCCTGCGATCACCGAGCCATCACCGTCGACGACCGCGAGGAAATGGCCGGTCGAATTGCTGGTCTCGTTGTACCAGAACTGCAAATAGTTGAGCTTGCGGGGGACGTGTAGCACCTCGGGGCGCCATGTCGCTATCCGGTAGTTGGCAGAGAACTTGACAGCCGAATCTGGCCTGCCACTCAGCAGCGATGCGGAGCCGCTGTGGGCGCGGTCGCCGTTGACATCGAAGGTGTCGCTGGTGACATCACCGAGGCGCTGGATCGACGATGGGAAGCCGCCGCTGAAGTCTTCGACGAACTGGCCCATTATTCAGCGTCCCCGCGGTTTTGCACTTGGAAGCTGTCGTTGGGGTCCTGGGGATCGCCGGGTAGGATCGTTCGCACCACCCACACGGGCGCGGCGGCCGCCTCTGTATTGAAGCGGATGAGATTGCCGACTTCCCAGCCGGAGCCGAAGCCGGCGGCCAGCATCTTGAAGTAGGGCGTTCCGGTCTCGGGGTTGAGCGGGGCCAGGTCGGTACTCGTGTCCCCTTGGGCGATCACACCGACGCTTTCACCGACCACGTCGAAGGTGGTCGAGCTCGTGAAGTCCAACGCCCAACGCTCGCGGATCGCGCCCTGGTTCTCTACCTCGATCGGGTAGTTGGTCGTGTTGTAGCTGGCCGTCGTGTCGTTGCCCTGGCGGGTATCGCTCCAGGTGCTGCCGTCCCACGCCTCTTGCTCGAAGTAGTCGGTGACGCGGCTCTGTAGGTCCCCGTAGATCAGTGCCGACGAGCACTTGGCCCCCGCGGGGAAGTCGCGGCTCGGCCCGCTCGACACGGTGATCCGGCCGTCGATCTCGACGTCGGTGACCAGCAGCATCTCCTCGATGCGGTGGTGGGCGACCAACGGCTCGGTGTAGCCCGACAGGTCCAGCGGGTCGGCCATCGTTACGCTGCCGGCCGCCAGGTCGACGCTGTAGAGCGAGCGGTCGACCTCGGCGTCGTTTTGGTCGACAAGCCGCACGAGTGCCAGGTCGGCGCGTGACAGGCTCACCGTCTGGCCAGCCGACAGCGGTGACGGCATCGCCTCGCTGTCGGTGTGATGCAGCACCACCACACCCGCGCGCTGGAAGATCGGCACGCGCCCGTCGCCCGGCAGCCGCACCGGGTTCAGCCCCAGCAGGTCGGCGTCGAGCGGCAGGCTCGTGAGGATGACGGTGTTGAACGTCGCCGTCTCGGGCAGCACCTGCAACGGGGCGAAGATCTCGCCGTTTTCTACGTTGTCGGCGTCGTACCACTCCTCGTTCTTGTCCTCGGAGGTGAGATCCGCATCGTTGACCATCTTGCCGAATCGCACGTCGACGATGCCGGTCTCGGTGTCGACCGTGCCGTCCATCCACTCCGACGAGAGCACGCCGTTGGCGTCGGCGGTCGCCTCGATCAGATTGCCTTCCGTATCGCTGACCTGGAGGTACAGCGACAGGGGCTTGATCGGGGCGCCCGGCGTGCGGAAGCTAAAGCTCGTGGCGTTCCACTTCGCCTTCTTCGTCATCATCGTGTTGATCGTGAGCGTGGGGTCGCCCCCGCGAAAGTCGATCAACTTGACCTCGCCCGTGTCGTAGTTGATCGACCCCGCATTGATACCCGAGCCATCGGCCTGCACCGCGCGGAACAGGTCGCCTCGCCGGTCGATGAACTCGTCCTTGCCGAAGTTGAACCGCAGCGTTCCCGGCGCGACGAGCTCCTGGGTCGTCTGCGTGATGTTGAACCGGATCGGCGGCGCGTCGACCGACTGCGTGACAGCCGTCACGCTCACGCCGTCGACGTAGTAGCGCACCGCGACCGCCGTTTGCCCGAACTCCGACTGCCTCGTCGCGGTTTTCCATACCGGCGTGTCGTAGCCACCAAATGTGCCGGCGTATTCTTCGACATCGTAGTTGGCCCGCGGATCTACGCTGATGGAGCCGTCGGAGTAGGTGATCGAGCCCACGGTGGCGCCGTCGGTCTGGCGGATTAGGTTCCCTTGCCCGTCATCCTGGACGGGGACGATCCGATCTTCCGTCGCGGATGCGATGCCGCTGTGTACCTTCCACGAGCGCGAGCTGACCTGGAATTCGAGCGTGTACTCGATCGTGACGCTGCCCGGATCGATCGGGGTTTGCGACAGCGAGGTCCCGTTGACGAGGTTGTTCACGTCCATGTTCTCGGTCTGAATGGTCCCCTCGTCGAAGGACAGCGCATACTGCGTGCTCGCGGCTGGCACGGTCGACGGCTGCAGTCGCACGACACGCTCGTCGCCCGTGTAGACGATGATGCCCGCCGATACGTCGCCAGTGAGGCCGCCCTCACCGTCGTCGTTCGCCGCGCGCGTCGTGCCGCCGGCGTCGGTCCATTCGATCGTCGCCGTCCCCGGGAGGACGTTGCCCTGCGGCACGATCGTCACCTCGGGGAGCTCGACCTGGCCGCCTGTGCCGGCGCGGTCGGTGTAGTGGAGCTTGGTCCCCCAAGTCGCGACGATCTTGGTGCCCACATCGGGCTCGGCGGCGAGCGTGAGGCTGGCGCTGCCGGTGGAGTAGTCGACCGTGCCGGAGCCATCGCCTTCGAGCTTGCCGTCGCCACGATCTTGCAGCGTCTGCCAGTTGCCGAGCGCGATGAACTCGAACTTGGCCGTGCCCGGCGCGGGCAGCGGCTTGAGGTTCATGGTGTAGCTGAGGCCCCGATTGGCGATCGTCACGTCCTTTTTCTGCGTGTGCGCCCGGTCGGAGACCGTGACCGTGTTGCCGCCGCTCGTCTCTTCGTGGGTGACCGATGCCGCCGCGGGGATGTCGACCTGCGGGTTCTCGCTCTTGGTCGAGGGCACGATGGGGTGGAATACGTCGCTGAGCTTGATCTGCGTATCGCCCTGCGCGATGGCCTGGTCGACCGGCTTGATCCCGTAGTATTTGGCGGCCTGGGCGACCTGGGTCGAGCGCACCACGGTCGAGGCGGTGCCAAAGTCCCGCGTCGGTGCGCTGGCCGGGTACGTTTCGGTCAGCTCCGTCGAGATCGACAGGTTGATCGCGCGGACCTCGAAGTCGACCACGCCCGAGCCGGTGTTCTCGGAAAAGGTCTGGATCTCGTGGCTGACGTTGGTCACACGCACGTACTGCTGTTGCCCGTCGATCGACAGGGCGGAGTCCTCCACCGACAGCACGTAGACGTCCCCGACCGAGGGCAGCTCGTCCTCTTCGCGCTGGTACATGTTGAGCGATCGCTGTCCCTCGAGCTGGTCGCCGATTAGGCGCAAGCGCGATTCCGGTCCCTGGATGACGTAGGACTCGATCCGGTTTTGCGCGTCGGCGCGCTCGTCGGTGTGCGAGCCCGTGCTGAACAGGCAAACGCCGACGTTGGGGTCGTCGGGCTCATCGTCGACGATGATGTGCGAGCCGTAGTAAATGTCGGTGGTCGCGGTATCGACGCCGGTGAACCCTTTGCGCAGGTTCACGCGGCCGAACGTGCGATCGAGGCGCGAAATATCGGGGAAGAGGTTGTTGACCTGGCCGTCGGTGACCTCGTTGCCCGTGCGCCGGCCGCCGCCGTCGTCGGTGTCGGTGAGGCGCTGGCTCTCGAAGAGCTTGATGTCGGCGCTTTGGATCGTCATGCGTTATCGCTCCATGAGGCGAATCGTGACGGAGTAGAGCGTGTCCGTGGCGGGCTCGGAGATCGGGAACAGCGGCATCGCCTCGATCGTCGGCGCATCCGAGCGGCGAAACAGCACGGTGAAAGTGCGCCCGTCGGGCAGCTCCAGGGTCATGTCGGTAGCGGCCTGATCGGCCAAGGCCTTGAGGTCTTGCACGGTCGTGCGATCAAGCCAGGCGCCTTCCAGCGTGATCGGGCGCCCTTTGGCCTTGGCCGTTTCCTCGACCACCAGCGCGCCCGACAGCGTGCGCTCGGACGATTGCGCGACGGGCTCCCACTGGAACTCGTCGGCCCAGTACAGGTTGTCGGGCAACGTGACGCTCGCCAGTGCGGTCATTGGGTGCGGCTCCCGGCTCGGCTGAGGGCACTGACCAGGCGCTCGGCGTTGTCCTCGTCGGCGCGCACGTCGGCGCTGCCTTCGGGACTCTCGATGCGGATGGTTTTGTCGGGCCCGCTCATGCCACCCCCCGGGGGCGACCCGCCCTCGGGGGTCGGCGTCCGGTTTTGCCTGCGCCCTCGTTCGCTGGGCCTCTCAGGCAATTCGGGGGTCTCGCCGCCGCGCTCACGTTGCTGCTGCTCTCGCTGTTGCTCTTTGGCGCGCTCCTTTTCGAGCTCGGCGACGCGGTCGAGCTTGTCGAGCGCCTCTTGCAGCGTGTTCACCGTCTGGGAGTCGCCCGACCGCTCGGCCTTTTCCAGCTCGGATTCGAGCTTGTCCCGGCGCTGTTGGTTCTGTAGCTCGGTGAGACGCACTTGCTCGTCCTGGAGCTGAAGTAGCTCTTCCTGTAGCGAGGTCAGCGTCGACTTGGCCGAGGAGCGCATCTGCTCGAGCTGCTGTTGCGCCTGGCGAATCGCGTTGCGAACGCCCGACAGCTGCTCTTCGCCGAGGTACTCGAATTGATCGACCGAGTAGTTGGCGATCGTGGCGAGGTCCTCGGTCGAGCCCGAGGTCTCGTCGATCTTGCGCTGCATGCGATCGAGGCTGGCGCGCTCTTCGTCGATCTGGCGCTGGATGCGGTCGCGACGGGTCGCCAAGTCGTCGAGGAAATTGCTGACGCTCTTGGAGCCTTGCGCGGCGTTCTCTACGGCCGAGTCAAACGCTTTTTTCGCGGCGGCGGAGACCTTGCCGTACGCGGCGCGCGCGCTCGAGATCATCTTGGCAAAGCCGGCGCTGGTGACCGTCTTGGCGTTCTCGGCGGCCTGCTTGGTCTCCTGGGCGGCTTGTTTGGCCGTGTCCTTGACGTCCTGCTGGGCCTTTTTCGCCGACTGTGAGGCTTGTTTGTTGGCATTCTCAGCGGCATCGCCGGCCTCGCCCGACTTGCCCGCGATCTGGTCGAGCGCGTCGGACAGGCCGAGCTCGGCGGCCTTGGCCTCCAGCGACGATGAGATCACGCCGTCGTTGGCCTTGATCGCCGCCTTCGCGTAGGCCTCGAACGCACGCGTGACGTCACCCTGGGTCGATTCGGCACTCGCGCGAACGGTGCTCAGGCTTTCCTCGGCCTTGCGCCGGGCCTCGTCCAGCGACGCCTGGCTCTCGACGCCGAGCTGATCCATTGCTGCGGCAAGCGCGTCGGTCTCGCCCTTGGCCGCGCGCTGTCTGTTCGCCAAGGCCTCGGTCGTGCGAGCGGCTTTCTCCTGGGCCTTGGTGTAGCGCTTGGACTGCTCGTAGATTTTGTCCTGGGCCGCGCCGTTGGCGCGCAGCTCTTTGAGCTTCTCCTTCTCGGCCTGGGCGGTGTCGCGGGCGGCCTTTTGCTGGGCCTTGAGCGCCTTGATCTTGGCCTGGTTGCCGTCGGTGTCCTCGAGCGCCTTGCTGACCTGTTCGGTGGTCTCGCCCAGCTCTTGCCACAGGTCGATGCTGCCCTGGATCTGCTCTTTGGCGTTGGCGAACTCGGCGGTCGCGCGGGCGTAGGCCTCCTGTGCCTCGGCGATCGCCTCGGCGCTGGCGTCGCCGCTGCGTTGCAGCTCGTCGAGCTTTTCCTTGGCCGCCACGGCGTCGGCCTTGGCCTGGGCCGCGCGGGTGCGATTGGACTCGTTGGCAGCGAGCGCCTCTTCGACCGCCTCGATCTTGGCGCCCAGCTCGTCGTAGCTGGCGGCGGCCTCGTCGGCGGCGTTGCCCGCGTTGTCGGTAGCGGCGGCGTTGTCTCTCTGCGCCTGGGCGTGCTCGCTCGTCTTGTTCGCGGAGTCGACAAGGCCGGAGGCGAGGTCTTTTGTAGCGGTCGCCGCGTCGCCGGTGGCTCTCAAGCTCTCGGCGAGCGCCCCGCGTGAGTGGCGCAGGGTCTCGCTCGCAGCTTTCTTGACCGCGTTGGTCTGTCGCTCCAGCGACTTGGCG
>CAYTWS010000011.1:0-13580 GCA_964442145.1 uncultured Ectothiorhodospiraceae bacterium
TCCTGCACCATATCGAGCGCCACAACGACTACGGCGTGCGCTCGGCGGCGGCGGATTTCGACTTCGCCGACATCATGGAGCGCGTCCGCGGTGTGGTGCGCAAGATCGAGCCGCATGACTCGCCCGAGCGGTTCCGGAACCTGGGCGTCGATGTGTGCCAGGCCACGGCGCGCCTTACCGGCCCTTGGACGGTCGAGATCGACGGCGAGGAGATCACCACGCGCCACATCATCGTCGCCGCCGGCGCCGAGCCCTTCGTCCCGACCATCCCCGGCATCGACGACGTCGGCTACTACACCTCCGATACGATCTGGTCGCTCGATACCCTGCCACAACGCCTGGTCGTGCTCGGTGGCGGACCCATCGGCTGCGAGCTTTCGCAGTGCTTCGCCCGTTTCGGCAGCCGGGTCACCCAGATCGAGATGGGCGAGCGCATCATGCACGTCGAGGACCCCGAGATCGGCCGGTACGTCGCCGAGCAGTTCGCCCACGAAGGCGTCGACGTGCGCACCAGCTACGAGGCCGTGCGTTTCCGGGTCGACGCCGACGGCGAAAAGATCCTGGTGTGCGAGCACGGCGGCGAGGAGGTCGAGCTCGCCTTCGACGCCGTACTCGTGGCCGTCGGACGCGCTGCGCGCACCGCCGACTACGGGCTCGACCGGCTCGGCGTCGGTCGCAACGAGCACAAACGCTTGGATACCAACGAGTTTCTCCAGACGAGCATCCCCACGATCTATGCCTGCGGCGACGTCGTGGGGCCGTATCTGTTCACCCACGCGGCCGCGCACCAGGCCTGGCATGCGACCGTCAACGCCCTGTTCGGCGCGTTCAAGCGCTTCAAGGTCGACTATTCGGTCCTACCGCATTGCACCTTCACCGATCCCGAGGTCGCGCGGGTCGGCTTGAGCGAGACCGAGGCCCAGCAGCAAGGGCGCGAGTACGAGGTCACGCGCTACGACCTCAGCGAGCTCGACCGGGCGGTCACCGACGGCGAGGACCGCGGCGAGGTCAAGGTGCTCACGGTTCCGGGCAAGGACCGCATCATGGGCGCGACCATCGTGGGTGATCATGCGGGCGAGTTGATCAGCGAGATGGCGCTGGCGATGAAGCACAAGCTGGGCCTCAACAAGATTTTGGGCACTGTCCACGCGTACCCGACGCTGGCCGAGGCGAACAAGTTCGCCGCGGGTAACTGGAAGCAAGCCCACGCGCCGGCCAGGGCGCTGCGCTGGCTCGAGCGCTTCCACGGCTGGCGCCGGGGCTGAGCGCTGCGCTGAACGGACCGGTCGAAGCCTGCGCCACCAGCGTCGCCGCTCGTCCGGCCAGGGCGCTCTAGGAGGAAGGGCACGGCGAGCTGGGGCGTGTGCTGGACCCTGCGGCATGGATCAGCCTGCTCGCGCTGACGACCCTCGAGATCGTGCTGGGCATCGACAATCTCATCTTCATACGCCGTCGGCGTCGAGGCGCTCAACATCTGGCGTAGCAAGCGGCGAAGTGCGATGGGACCCACGGGTTGACTGGCAAGCGTGCGGGCACGCGTCGATGGCCGCACATAGAAAGCACCGGCGAGGCAGCGAGCGGTGGGATGCCCCGTCGGTGCTAGGCAGGAACGCCGGAGCGGGGTGAGCGGACGCACGTCTAGGTGCGCCCGAGCGACCGCCCCTGATCCGGTCGCCCGGATCCTCGGGGTCGGCGTGGCCGCGCACGGACATGGCACGCGGCGCGATGAAAGTGGTCGGGGTGGCAGGATTTGAACCTACCACCTCCTGCGCCCCACATACGTGTCGAAACGCTAGTAAGTTGCTGAATCCGTTGTCAATTACGGGGTTGCTGGGGCCTCGTCTGGCCTGCAAAGAGGGGCACGGCGAATCAGGCACTTACGTCGAAGACAACCCGGGGTTTTGACGCGCGCTCGGGGGCTGAGGGCGCGTGAGGGTGGCCCGGCCCATCCCTTCCGGCCTACCCTCCCGACAAAGGGAACCGGGGAGTCCACCATGCGAAAAGCCGCTTCCATTGCCCTGGTGATCATCGGCTGGCCGCTGATGCTCGTCAGCGCCCTCTACGCCTTCAACGGCCTGGTCGTGATCGGCCGAGGCGGGGACTTCCTCATCGGCGCCAACAACGCCGGCCCCGGGCTCATCCTGTTGGCCACGGGCGCCCTCGGCGCAGGGATCGGCGCGGGGCTCATTTGGCTCGGCCGGCGCCTTCGCGAGCGCCCGCGCCAAGCCAGCGCCGCCACGCGAGGCTAGCCGTGCTCACCCGTCTCGTTGACGAGCTGCACCAGGGATGGAAGATCAAGCCGCGCGGACGCGCGGCCATGGTGGTGCTGGTGGGCGCGGTGGGGACGGCCCTGGACCTCTATATCCTCGCCTACGAGGCGTGGTTCATGCTCCAGGGCACCGCCTCGATCGCCACGGCCCCGCTGGCCGAATGGGCCCAGACGAACGGGCCCGTCGCCGGCCTTGCCTTCCTCATGCTGGCGCTGGCCGGGGTCCCGGGCGTTCTGTTGCTCACGGCCTATGCCGTCGGCCCGCCGCTGATCCTGTGCGCTCGCGTGGTGGGTCAGCGCCGCAGCCGTTGAGCGTTATGGTAGGCGCGGCTGAACTCGAGCATCGCCTCCTCCTTGCGCTCGCGTAGCTCGCGGATACGGCGGTTGCGCCCCTTGGTCGTGTAGCCCTTGGCCTTGCGCGCCTTCTCGATGCGGTCATCGAGCGCCTGGATGCGCTTCTCGGTGCGCTCCGCTAGACCCTGGACACTGAGCTCGGGGGCGTATTCGCGCTCGACCTCATGCAGCTCGCGGTCGGTGGTGTCATCGCGGGCGCCCTCACGCTCCTTGCGCGCTTCCTCGACCCGCGAAAGCGCCTCGTAGTAGCGGTCCTGGTTCGACTGATACCCCGTCTCGTCGTAGACCTTCGACCAAAACGGTATCTCGTGGTGCTTGAGATCCTTGCCCTGGATCAGCTTGCTCGGGACCGTGCCGAATACCTCCTTGAGGAAGTTACCGGCGCCGCCGTACATGAACTCGGCAAAGCGCTCGACCGACTCGGGGTGGGCGTCCATGAACCCTGGTGTCACGGCCGTACCACCGGATAGATCGTTGGCGCCCTGGGCGATCGACTTCCACCACCAGTCCGTGCTCGGGAACGTCTCGTGCGAGTCTGGCGTGTCGGATTTCTCGAACGGGTTGCCCGGAGGGTATACACGCTTGCCGGACCAGTCGCGGTTCTCCATACCTGCACGGCCGGATCGAGGATCGTCGGCGAAATGAGCTGCCACGGCGACGCCTCGCCGCCGAGCGGGTTGAACGACTCGAACGTAGCCGCGATCGAGTTGAGTGTCCAATCAGCCGTGGGCGATGTTTCCCGCGTACTTAAAACACGATACTCCGTCTCCGCTGCGATGCCCTGCCCGAGAACCTGCAGCACGTTGTAGCCATAAGGAAGCGGTATGCTGACGTAATTGCCCTCGGTGCCGGGAATCATCACGACGAAGTAACGCGACTTCAGCCACTCGGGCAGCTTGTCGTAGTAGGGAATCCCGTCGTCGTCCTCGCCGCCCATCTCACGGTTGGCCATGGCGGTAATCATCGACACGCCGATCGTGTAGTAGGCGAGCCGGCGCACCTTGGGCGACTTGAGCCGCCTGCATCATGCGCACGTTGCCCTGCAGGCCGGCGTTGTAGAACAGGTAGTAGGCGTTGACGACTTGGCCGACAACGTCTATGCCGCCTACGACCGGCGGCGTGGGTGCACCTATTACCGCTACAAGCATCCCCAGACCGGCCGGTTCCACGGCCTCGGGACCGACAAGGCCAAGGCGAACCGGGCCGCGCGCAAGCTCAACAACAAGCTCGCGCCCGGCGACGCGCAGGCCGGCGACCTCGCCGAACGCATCGCCGCCGAGGGCACCGTCCGCCTGGGCGCCCTCGCCGAGCGCTTCAAGGCCCATCTGCGCGAGAAAACCGACGCCAAGGGCAACCGGCGCTCGGCCAAGACCCTCGACGACTACGACCGCTACGTCGACGACGCCGTCGCGCACTTCGGCGCCGGGGCGGACGTCGACGAGATCGGCCGGCGGGCGGTGTCGGCCTACCTCGACCAGTTCCCGGCGCGCAGCTACAACGCGCGCCGGACCGTGCTGCGCCAGCTTTTCGCGCTGCATGTCGCCACGTCCGACAACCCGGTCGACGGAACCCTAACACGCACGCATGTGGTCGAACGTGCGCGCCTCACGCAGGCTGAGTACGACCGGATATGGAAGATCGCCCCGCACTGGTTCCGAGTCGCGATGGACCTGTCGCTGCGCAGCCTGCAGAGTCGCCTCGAGGTCGCCCACATGCGCTACAGCGACGAGCGCGAGCCGGGCTACCTGTTCGTCGATCGCCAGAAGGTGGCCCGCCACGAGGCCGGCCATATCCGCATCGCGGTCGGCCCGCGGCTTCGGGAAGTGATCACCCGGTCCCGCGAGGACGCCCTCGCCAGCCCATTCATCGTCCACCGCTTGCCCGAGCGCCGGCGCCGGGACCACCTACAGCGCAAGGAGCACTGGACCCAGGTGCGCCCCGAGCGCCTCACGCGCGAGTTTGCGCGGCTGCGGGACAAAGCCGAGGTACGCTCCGACCTACCGGCGAAGCAGCGCCCCACCTTCCACGAGATCCGCTCGCTCGGCGGCCGGCTCCTCGAGGAGGCCGGCTGGTCCGATGAGGCGATCCAAGCGCTATACGGCCACACAACCGCGGCCATGACCAAGAAGTACCTCGACCGGCGCGGCCGGGAGGTTCAGTACACCGACGCGGAGGCGGGATGAGCGGCTGGTCCACCCTCATACAGAGGTACAAACCCGAAAACGCGCGGGTGTGCAACTGCGGACAAGCCTACGAATACCAGTGCGGGATCGGGGCCATCCCCACCCAAGACGGTAGCGGCCTGGAGTACCGCAGCGATTTGTGGGCCTGTCCGGATGGGTGCTCGGCCGCCCAAATCCACGCCAAGGAGCACGTTGCACGGTGCATCCTTGCAGAGGAATCCGGCGACGCGGAGGCCATGTGAGCCCGATCGACCGCTCCCAATACCCGGACGGCTGGGACGCGTTTTCCGAGTGGGTCCGCGGCGAGCGCGCCGGCTGGTGTTGCGAGTGGTGCGGCGCCCGGCACGGCCAGACGCACCCGGAGACAGGGGCGATCGTCGTGCTCACCGTGGCCCACCTCGACCACGACCACACGCACATGGCCCCGGAGCGCGTCGCGGCCCTGTGCCAGCTCTGCCACAACGGGCTGGATGCGCCGGTGCGCGCCCGGCGCCGCCGCTACGGCGCGGAGCACGACGGCCCGCACCAGGGGATGCTGCAGCTCGAGGCGCCGGAATCGTCCGAGATCGGGCCGATCAGTTTGCGCTGGGAGGAGGACAGCGCTGCGGAAACAGGCGGGCCGCACTAGCCCTGTCGGCCCGCTCGTTTTGTTGCAGTTTTGCAGCGCTGTTGCAGCGGCGATGTAAGTGGTCGGGGTGGCAGGATTTGAACCTACGACCTCCTGCGCCCCATGCAGGTGCGCTACCAGCCTGCGCTACACCCCGACCGTCGCAGCGGGAGGATACCGAAGGACGCCCGGATTGGGAACCCCGCGAGCGCGGCGCCGCCCGTGGCGAGTGGCGACGCGTGCCTCGCGCCTGTACCCATGGGCCCGACCCCCAGTGGGGCGTGACCGCCAAGCATGGCAACTGTTTGGCGAGCGCAGGCCCCGACGCGCAACCGAGCGACCCCGGCTTGCGTGCGTTAGCCCTTGAGGATCTTGAGCAGGCCCTCGAGCTCGGAGCGCATCTGGCGGATGATCTGCTGCGACTGGGAGACATCCTCCTTGGCGCCCTCGCCCGCCAGTTGCTGACGGGCCCCCCCAATCGTGAAGCCCTGCTCGTAGAGTAGGCTACGGATCTGGCGGATCAGCATGACGTCGTGGCGCTGGTAATAGCGACGATTACCGCGGCGCTTGACCGGCTTGAGGTCGGGAAACTCCTGCTCCCAATAGCGCAGCACGTGCGGCTTGACCTGGCACAGCTCGCTGACCTCACCGATGGTGAAGTAGCGCTTGTTGGGGATGGGAGCGAGCTCGCTATTGTTGCTGGGTTCCAGCATATGCTTCTACTCGCGCCTTGAGTTTTTGCCCCGGACGGAATGTAACCACGCGCCGCGCCGAGATGGGAATCTCTTCGCCGGTCTTGGGATTGCGACCCGGACGCTGGTTCTTCGTCCGCAGGACAAAATTCCCAAAGCCCGAGAGCTTCACGTCATCGCCGGAAGCGAGGGTGTTGCGAATCTCCTCGAAGAAGAGCTCGACCAGTTCCTTGGATTCGCGCTTGTTGAGGCCGAGATCTTCGAACAACGTCTCGGCCAGCCGCGCTTTGGTGAGTGCCATCGGCTACTCCCGCAGAGTCGCTCCATGGGTGGTGCGCAGATGGTCTAGGATGGCGTCGATCGCCGCCTCGACCTCATTGTCGGTTAGCGTGCGGTATAACCCCTGCAAAATCAAGCCTAAAGCGACACTTTTTCGACCGGATTCGATGCCGCGTCCCTGATACACATCGAACACGAACGCCCGCTGCAGCTCGGGTGGCGCGGCCGCACGTGCGCTCTCGAGCAGCCCTTGCACCGGGACGTTTTCGCCGACGATCAGCGCGAGATCGCGCCGGATCGCCGGATACCGCGAGATCGAGCGGTACGCCGGCAAACGCGTGCGCAAAAGCGGTGCCAGGGCGAGCTCGAACAGCACGGGCGCCCGGGCGAGGTCGAGCTGGCCCTGGATGCGCGGATTCAGCGTACCAAGCCAGCCCACCGGAGCGCCATCGGTATCTTGGATCCGGGCCGACTGACCGGGGTGCAGCGCGGGATGCTCGGCCGCCTCGAAACGGAAGCGGTGCCGGTCCGCGACCGCGAGCAGCGCCTCGACGTCGCTCTTGACGTCGAAGAAGTCGGCGATGCGCTGGGGCGCGCCCCACTGCTCGGGCCAAACGGGCCCGTCGACCACGCCCGCAAGGGCATCCTCCTGGGCGATCCCACCGTGGCCGTCCGGCGGGAACCGCCGGCCCACCTCGAACAAGCGAACGCGCTCCTGCTGGCGGTTGCGGTTGTGCCGCAGGGTCGTTAACAGCCCGGGCCAGAGCTGGGTGCGCATCACGTCCATATCGGAGGCGATGGGGTTGGCCAGCGGCAACGGCTGCGCGGCCGGGTCCAGCAGCGCCTGGATCGCGCTGTCGACGAAGCTGTAGGTGATGGCCTCGGCGTAGTCGCGCTCGACCAGCAGATCGCGCAAGCGCTCCGCGGATTGCTGCGACTCGGGCTGGGGCGCGATCCGCGGGGTGTGCGCGGGATGGGTGCGTGGCGCGCGGTTGTAGCCGTACAGCCGGGCGACCTCTTCGATCAAGTCGGCCTCGATGGCCAGATCGTGGCGCCAGCTGGGCGCGCGGCATAGCCAATGGTCCTCATGGGCCTCCACGGCGATCCCGAGGCCGGTGAGCATGCGTTCGACCGCCTCGGGTGTGGGCGCGTGGCCCAGGATGCGCTCCAGGCGATCCCCGCGCAGCGTGATCTCGGCCGGCACGGGCATATGGGCGCGCGCCAGCGTATCCACCGTCGGGCCGGGCCAGCCCCCACAAATCGCGGTGATCAGCGCGGTCGCGCGCTCCGCGGCCACGGGCGGGAGCTCGGGATCGACGCCGCGCTCGAAGCGGTGCGAGGAATCGGTGTGGGCCCCGTAGCGCCGGGCACGGCCCGCGAGCGCGTGCGGATCGAAGTACGCGCTCTCGAGGAAGATGTCGCGCGTGCCCTCGTCCACGGCCGTCGCCGAGCCGCCCATGATCCCCGCCAGCGCGACCGGGCCGTCGGCGTCGGCGATCACCAGCGTGTCGGCGTCGACGCTCACCGTGCGCTCGTCGAGCAGGCCCACCGACTCGCCGGCTTGCCCCCATCGCACCCGGATCGAGCCGCTCAGCCGGTCGAGGTCGAACGCGTGCATGGGCTGGCCCAGCTCGAGCATGACGTAGTTGGTGATGTCGACGACCGCCGAGATCGGGCGCACGCCGGCGCGCTCGAGGCGCCGGGCCAGCCACGCGGGCGTGGCGGCGTTCGCATCGATGCCGCGGATCACCCGGCCGCTGTAGCGCGGGCAGGCCTCCGGGGCCTCGAGCTCGACCGGCAGCGTGGCGGTCTCGCTCGCCGCGACCGCGGTGACATCGGGCGCGGCCGGGCTGCGCTCATAGGCGGCGCCGAGCTCGCGCGCGATACCACGCAGGCACAGGCAGTCGCCGCGATTGGGGGTGAGATCGAGCTCGATGATGCGCTCGTCGAGCTCCGCGTAGGTCCGATAGTCCCTGCCCACCGGGGCATCGTCGGCGAGCGCGAGCAAGCCGGATGAGCTCTCGGCGAGGCCCAGCTCCTGCGCCGAGCACAGCATGCCCTGGGACTCGACGCCGCGCACGCGCGTGCGCGTGATGGCGGTGCCGTCGGCGAGGGTCGCGCCCTCACGCGCGAGCGGCGCGCGCATGCCTGCGGCCACATTGGGCGCCCCGCAGATCACCTGCTTCGCCGCGCCGCTGCCGTCGTCGACCTGGCAGACCGTCAGGCGGTCGGCCTCGGGATGCGGTGCGACGTGTGTGACCGCGCCCACCACCACACCGGTGAATCCGGGCGCGGCGGTGTCGATCGTGTCGACCTCGAGGCCCAGCAACGTGAGCCGCTCCGCCAGGGCCGCCGTATCGGCGGGTGGGTCGATCCAATCACGCAGCCAGCTCTCGGGGAATCGCATCGCGGGGCGCCCGGTTCAGGAGAATTGCTCGAGGAAGCGCAGGTCGTTGTCGAAGAAAAGCCGCAGGTCGTCGACGCCGTAGCGCAACATGGCCAGGCGCTCGACGCCCATGCCGAAGGCGTAGCCGGTCCAGGCCTCGTTGTCGATGCCCACGTGGGCGAAGACGTTCGGGTGCACCATCCCGCAGCCCAGGACCTCCAGCCAACCGCTATTACCGCATACCCGGCAACCGCTGCCGTTGCACATGACGCACTCGATATCGACCTCGGCCGAGGGCTCGGTGAATGGGAAGTACGATGGGCGGAAGCGGGTGGCCAGATCGTCGCGCTCGAAGAAGCGCTGCAAGAACGCCTCGAGGTGGCCCATGAGGTCGCTGAAGGCCACGTCGCGGTCGACGAGCAGGCCCTCGACCTGGTGGAACATGGGCGTGTGCGTGAGATCGGAGTCACAGCGATACACGCGGCCCGGTGCGATAACGCGTACGGGCGGGGGTTGCTCCTCCATCACCCGGATCTGCACGGGCGAGGTATGGGTGCGCAGCACGCGCCCATCGGCGAAGTAGAACGTGTCGTGCATCGCCCGTGCCGGGTGATCGGGCGGTATGTTGAGCGCCTCGAAGTTGTGGTAGTCGTCCTCGACGTCGGGGCCCTCGGCGACACGGAAACCCAGCTGACCCAGCAGGCCCTCGATCCGCCGCAACGTGCGCGTGACCGGATGGATGCTGCCCCGGCCGCTGCCCCGCCCCGGCAGGGTTACATCGACCGTCTCGGAGCGGATGCGCCTATCCAGGGCGGCATCGGCGAGGACCTGGCGGCGGGCCTCGATGCGCTCGTTGATATAGGCCTTGGCGCGGTTGATGCGCTCGCCGGCAGCGGGGCGCTCGTCGGCCGGCAGTTGGCCGAGGGACTTGAGCCGGCGCGTGAGCACGCCCTTCTTGCCGAGGTAGCTCACCCGCACCTGCTCGAGGGCGTCGAGGTCCTCGGCCGCCTCGATGGCGGCCTCGGCGGCCTGCGTGGTTTGGTCGAGGTCGTTTTCCACGTTCAACCCGGATGCCCGATCGCTCCCCGCTCGTCACCGGTTGCATCATCGGCATGGATTACCGACCGCATGACCGGCGGACATACGCCGCCCCGAGGCCGAGGCACCGCCCCGGGGCACGGACTCAGCTCGCCAGGGCGGCCTTCGCCTTCTCCGCCAGGCTGGAGAAGGCGGCCTTGTCGCGCACCGCCAGATCGGCGAGCACCTTGCGGTCGACCTCAACCTCGGCGCGCTTGAGGCCGTTGATCATACGGCTGTAGGACAGCCCATGCTCACGCGCGGCGGCGTTGATGCGTGCGATCCAGAGGCGCCGGAACTGGCGCTTGCGCTGGCGCCGGTCGCGATAGGCGTACTGTTGGGCCTTGGTGACCGCCTGGTTAGCGGTTTTGAAGTTCTTGCGCCGCGCGCCGTGATAGCCCTTCGCCTGATCGAGGACCTTCTTGTGACGGGCGTGCGCCGTGACACCGCGTTTGACTCGAGCCATTGCCGCTCCTCCTTTAGACGTAGGGCAGCATACGCCGCACCGCGGCCGTATCCTGGTCTTCGACGATTTCCCGCTTGCGCAGCTTGCGCTTGCGCTTCGGGTCCTTCTTCGTCAGCAAGTGGCTGAAGTGCGACTGCTTGTGCTTGTAGCGGCCAGACGCGGTCTTGCCGAAGCGCTTCGCGGCGCCCCGGTGGTTTTTCATCTTGGGCATGTTGTCACTCCCGTTGGTCGTCGTATCGAGGCCCCGGCTGAGTCGGAGAGCCACTGCAGCTCGGGGTGCGGGCCCTCGTGGGGCCTGCTGAGCCGGCCGAGGCGGCCGGTTGCGTCATCGGCACCGCCCATCCCGATGGACCATCGGGCGCGAGCAGTGCCTCGTGCTTGGCGTTACTTACTCTTGCGCGGCGCCAGCACCATGATCATCTGGCGCCCCTCGAGCTTGGGGAATTGCTCGACCGTGGCGATCTCCGCGAGGTCGTCTTTGACCCGCTCGAGCAGGCGCGCACCGATATCGCGGTGGGCCATCTCGCGGCCACGGAAGCGCAGCGTGACCTTGGCCTTGTCGCCCTGATCGAGGAACTTCTGCAGATTCCGCAGCTTGACCTGATAGTCGCCCTCTTCCGTGTTGGGGCGGAATTTCACCTCCTTGACCTGAATCTGCTTGCTCTTCTTGCGAGCGGCGTTTTTCTTCTTGCTCTGCTCGAACCGGAATTTGCCGTAGTCCATGATCCGGCAAACCGGTGGCTCCGCATTGGGCACGACCTCGACGAGATCAAGCCCTTCGTCCTGCGCCGTCTCCTGCGCCTCTTCGAGCGGCACGACACCAATCTGCTCACCGTCCGAGGAGATCAGACGGACCTGCGATGCCTGGATCTCCTCGTTCTTCCGGTTCTTCTTTTCTTGAGCGATGTTTAACTCCCCTCCCAAACGAAACGACCGCGGCTGGCACTCTCCTCGGCCAGGCCGGCGGCCACCGCCTCGGGCGAGTGGCTGCCGAGATCCTGGCCGTCGCGGGTGCGCACAGCCACGGCCCCGGTTTCCAGCTCCCGGTCGCCCACGACGAGCATGTACGGGATGCGCTGGAGCGTATGCTCGCGGATTTTATAGCCGATCTTCTCGTTCCTCAAGTCGGCAAGTGCCCGGATGCCCTGGGCTTTCAGCCACTGCTCGACCTCGCGCGCGCGCTCGGCCTGGGCATCGGTGATGTTGGCGACGACCGCCTGCACCGGGGCCAGCCACAGCGGCATGCGGCCCTCGGTGTGCTCGATCAGGATGCCGACGAAGCGCTCCATCGAGCCGAAGATCGCGCGGTGGATCATCACGGGCTCGCGCTTGTCGCCGTGATCGTCGACGTAGCTCGCCTCCAGGCGCCCCGGCATCGAGAAATCGACCTGGATGGTGCCGCACTGCCACTCACGGTCGAGGCAGTCGCGCAGGACGAACTCGATCTTGGGCCCGTAGAACGCGCCCTCGCCCGGCTGCAGCGTCCAGTCGAGGCCGTAGGCGTCGAGCGCCTCCTGCAACGCCGCCTCGCCCTTGTCCCAGGCGGTGTCCGAGCCCACGCGCTCGTCCGGCCGGGTCGACAGCGCGATCGCGATATCGTCGAAGCCGAAGTCGGCGTAGACCTTGAGCGTCATGTCGATGAGCTCGGCGATCTCGCCCTGGAGCTGGCCCTCGGTGCAGAACACGTGGGCGTCGTCCTGGGTGAAACGCCGCGCCCGCATGAGCCCGTGCAGCGTCCCCGAGCGCTCGTAGCGGTGGACCACACCGAACTCGGCGAGCTTGAGCGGCAGATCGCGATAGCTCTTCAAGCCTTGATTGAACAACTGCACGTGCGCCGGGCAGTTCATCGGCTTGATGGCGTAGTCGTGGTCCTCGGCCTGGGTGAAGAACATGCCGTGCTGGAACTTGGCCCAGTGCCCGGAGCGCTCCCACAGGCTGCGGTCGAGCACCTGCGGGGTGTGGACCTCGTGGTAGCCGTACTCGCGCTGGCGCGCGCGCATGTAGTCCTCGATCTGGCGATAGAGCTGCCAGCCACGCTCGTGCCAGAACACCATGCCCGGCGCGTCGTCCTGGAAATGGAACAGGTCGAGCTGGCGGCCGATGCGGCGGTGATCGCGCTTGGCCGCCTCCTCGAGGCGCTGCAGATAGGCCTTGAGCTGCTTGCGATCGGGCCAGGCCGTGCCGTAGATGCGCTGCAGCATCTCGTTCGACGAGTCGCCGCGCCAGTAGGCCCCGGCGAGCTTGGTCAGCTTGAACGCGCCCAGGTAGCCGGTGCTCGGGACGTGGGGGCCGCGGCAGGGATCGACGAAATCGCCCTGGCGATAGAGGCGGATCTCCTCGCCGGCCGGGATGTCGCGCAGGATCTCGATCTTGTAGTGCTCGCCGCGCTCGCGGAGCTCGCGCTCGGCGGCCTCGCGATCGACCACCTCGCGCCGGATCGGGTAGTCCGCCTCGACCAGCTCGTTCATGCGCGCCTCGATCTTCTCGAGGTCCTCGGGCGTGAAGGTGTGGTCGCAGGCGAAGTCGTAGTAGAAGCCGTCCTCGACCACCGGGCCGATCGTCACCTGGCACTCGGGCCAGAGCTGCTTGACCGCCTGCGCCATCAGGTGGGCCGTCGAGTGGCGGATCATGTGGAGGCCGTCGTCGTCCTTCGGGGTGACGACCTCGACCGCCGCGTCGCGGTCGATCGGCTGGTCGGTGTCCACGAGCCGGCCGTCGACGCGGCCCCCCACGGCGGCCTTCGCCAGGCCCGGGCCGATGTCGGCGGCGACCTCGCCGACGCTCACGGGATGGTCATAGTGGCGCCGGCTGCCGTCCGGCAGGGTGATCTCGGGCATGCCGCCTCCAGTGGTGACCCCTACGACAGGCCACGTGCCGAGTCGCGAGACGAAAAAGCCAGCGTGTGGGACGACCACGACGCTGGCCTCGTGCGTCTGGTAGGCGCGATTGGACTCGAACCAACGACCCCCACCATGTCAAGGTGGTGCTCTAACCAGCTGAGCTACGCGCCTACTGCGACCAAGCGGTATTCTATAGATCGGGCTCGGCTCGTCAAGGCCTGAATCAAGTCCCTTGCGTGCGCACCCCTTGACGCGAAATCCCTCGACGACCTCCTCGCTAAGCAGACGCCGCTGGTGCCACCGCTCGGCGTCGACGCCGTGCCTTGATGTACAATCCGCCCCGCTTTAACGCGCATAGCCGCCAGCCAAACCAGTCACTAGCGGGAGAGCCCATCGATGTGCGGAATCGTCGGCGCGGTCGCCGAGC
>CAYTWS010000012.1:0-13498 GCA_964442145.1 uncultured Ectothiorhodospiraceae bacterium
CCGTGCACCGAGATCGCGCCGACGGGGTCGTCGTCGCGCAGCCGATCCAGGGCGACGATCGCGGCGACGACGATCACACCGGCGACCAGGCCGATCAGGGTGGCGGCCAGCGGCCCCGGCGCGGCCGGCTCAGCGGTGATCGCGACGAGGCCCGCCAAGGCCCCGTTGAGCGCCATGGTCAGGTCGGCCTTGCCGAACCAGCCCTTGGCGGTGAGCAGCGCCCCGAGCACGCCGGCCGCGGCGGCGGTGTTGGTGTTGACGAAGATACTGGCGACCGCGTTGGCGTCGCTGACGCTCGTGATGACGAGCTGTGAGCCACCGTTGAAGCCGAACCAACCGAGCCACAGGACGAACGTCCCGAGTGTGGCCAGCGGCAGGTTCGCGCCCGGGAACGCCCGCGGGCGGCCCGCGTCGTCGTAGCGGCCCTTGCGTGGGCCCACGAGCGCGACGCCGACGAGCGCGGCGGTGGCGCCGGCGAGATGGACCACGCCCGAGCCGGCGAAATCGGAGAAGCCGGCCTCGGCCAGGAAGCCGCCGCCCCAGTGCCAAAAGCCCTGGACCGGATAGATCACACCGGTCATGACCACCGCGAAGGCGAGGAACGACCACAGCTTCATGCGCTCGGCTACCGCGCCCGACACGATCGACATCGCGGTGGCGACGAACACGACCTGGAAGAAGAAGTCGGCATAGCCCGAGTAGTAGGGCGCGTCCTCGCCGCCTTCGAGTACGGCCTCGGTGGTGTTCTCAGCGGGCAATAGGACGTCGAGGCCGGGGATCACGGCGTTGAGGGCGCCGCCGTACATGATCTGGTAGCCCACGAGCAGATACATCACACAGGCGGTTGAATACAGTGCGATGTTCTTGAGCAGGATCTCGGCGGTGTTCTTCGACCGGACCAGTCCCGCCTCGAGCATGGCGAAGCCGGCGGCCATCCACATCACCAGCGCCCCGCTAATGAGGAAGTAAAAGGTGTCGAGGGCGTAACTGAGCTCGATTGTTGCGTTGACAGTTTCCACGATGATCCCTCCTTACAATGCCTCGGAGCCGGCCTCGCCGGTGCGGATGCGAACGGCGCGGTCGATCGGCTGCACGAACAGCTTGCCGTCGCCGATCTTGCCGGTTTGAGCGGATTTGCAGATCGCATCGATGGCGTCGTCGACGACGTCGTCGCTGACGACCACGTCGATGCGGATCTTTGGCAGGAAGTCGACGACGTACTCGGCCCCTCGGTAGAGCTCGGTATGACCGCGCTGGCGACCGAAGCCCTTGACCTCGGTGACGGTCATGCCTTGCACGTCGATCTCGTTGAGCGCCTCACGGACGTCGTCGAGCTTATAGGGTTTGATGATCGCGAAAATCAGTTGCATGGCTTCGGATCTCCTTGCACCACGGGAACCACGGCGGTGCCGCGACCACGCCGGAGCACGCGCCGTTCCAGCTAATAAAAATACTGAAAATCAAATACTTACGAAGTGACGGGTGAGGGCGTTGCACACGCACGGGGCAGGCCGAAGCCGGGCTTGCACCGTTTCGGGGCAGAGCTGCGCTCGGTGCCGAGCAATGGACGCGAATGAACGCGAACTGCGCGTTCGCAGATGCCCGTGGGCGCTTCGCGGTCGGCTAGGTGAGAAGACCAAACAAGCTGATGAACCACGAATGGACACGAATAAACACGAATGGATGAGCTAAGAATGGCGGGCTACTTGCTCATTTTTTGTCTTGGCCGACGGGAGACAAGAGCCGTTGAGCGCAATCCTTGACTAGGGACATGGACAGCAAGGAGCTATAGCGCAGCTCCAGCAGGGGGTGAGGAACACGAAAGGAATATTCGTGTGCATTCGTGTTCATTCGTGGTTCTACTTGGCGATTCCATTTCGCGGTTCGGGAAGGAAGAGGGGGGCACGGAGTATCCCGTACCCCCAAAAGCTGACTACGCAGCGCCCAGCTTTTGCGCGTGGTAGCGGATGTGCTCGCCGATGAAGGTGGCGATGAAGTAGTAGCTGTGGTCGTAGCCGGGGTGGCGCCGTAGGGTCAGCGGGTGGCCCACGGCCTCGGCGGCGCGTTCGAGGCGTTCGGGCTGGAGTTGCTGGGTGAGGAACTGGTCGGCCTCGCCCTGGTCGACGAACAATTCGGGCGCGCCGCCGCTGCGGCCGACGAGCTCGCAGGCATCGTAGGCCTTCCAGGCCTCGCGGTCGTCGCCCAGATACCCCGAGAACGCCTTCTCACCCCAGGGCACCTGCGAGGGTGCTACCACGGGCGAGAATGCGGAGACGGCCGCATAGGCCTCGGGGTTGTGCAGTGCCGCCACCAGGGCGCCGTGGCCGCCCATGGAGTGCCCGCTGATCGAGCGCCGATCGGTGGCGACGGGGAAGTGGCGCTCGACGAAGGCGGGCAGCTCCTGGGTGACGTAGTCGTACATGCGGTAGTGGCGCGCCCACGGCTCCACTGTGGCGTTGACGTAGAAGCTGGCGCCGCTGCCGAAGTCGTAGCTGTCGTCCTCGCCCGGCAAGCCCAGATTGCGCGGGCTGGTGTCGGGAGCGACGAGCACGACGCCCTGCTCGGCGGCGTAGCGCTGTGCCCCGGCCTTGACCATGAAGTTCTCCTCGGTGCAGGTCAGGCCCGAGAGCCAGTACATCACCGGCAGGCGGCGCTCGTCTGCCTGGGGCGGCAGGTAGATGGCGAAGCGCATGGGGGCGCCACAGGCCTCGCTTCTATGCTCGATGGTTTGGATCCAGCCATCGAACGTCTTGACCTGGGCGATGGGTTCGATCGAAGTCGTCATGGCCACCTCAGAACTTGATCACCGAGCGGATGCTCTTGCCCTCGTGCATCAGGTCGAAGGCGTGGTTGATGTCCTCCAGCCCCATCTCGTGGGTCACGAAATCGTCGATGCTGATGTCGCCACTCATATAGCTGTCGACGTATTTCGGCACACCCGTGCGCCCCTTGACGTCGCCGAACGGCGTGCCGCGCCAGACCCGACCCGTGACCAGATTGACCGGCCGTGTGCGGATCTCCTCGCCCGCGGCGGCGACACCGACGATGGTCGACTCGCCCCAGCCGATGTGGCACGCCTCGAGCGCGGCGCGCATGACGTCGACATTGCCGATGCACTCGAACGTGTAGTCCGCACCGCCGTCGAGCTTGTCCACCAGGACCTTGACGATCGAGTCCTCGTAGTCGTTCGGATTGATACACTCGGTCGCGCCCATGTTGTAGGCGAAGTCGAACTTGTTCGGGTTGATATCGATGCCGATGATCTGGCTTGCCTGGGCGAGCTTGGCGCCTTGGATCACTGATTGCCCGATCGCGCCGAGGCCGAAGACCGCGACGGTCGAGCCCGGCTGGACCTGGGCGGTGTTGCGCACCGCGCCGATGCCCGTGGTGATACCGCAGCCGAGCAGGCAGACCTTGTCGAGCGGCGCGTTGGGGTCGATCTTGGCGATCGAGATCTCGGGCAGCACGGTGTACTCGGAGAACGTCGACGTGCCCATGAAGTGGTGGATCGTCTGGCCGTCCTTGGAGAAACGCGTGGTGCCGTCGAGCAGCAAGCCCTTGCCCTGGGTCGCGCGCGTCGCCAGACAGAGGTTGGTCTTGGGCGAGCGGCATAGCTTGCACTGACCGCACTCGGCGCGATACAGCGGGATGACGTGGTCACCCGGCTTGACCGTGGTCACGTCCTTGCCGACGTCCTCGACCACGGCGCCGCCCTCATGGCCCAGGATGGCGGGGAAGACGCCCTCCGGATCGGCGCCGGACAAGGTGTAGGCGTCGGTATGGCATACGCCGGTGGCGACATTGCGCACCAGCACCTCGTTGTCCTTCGGTCCCTCGACCTCGATCTCGGTTACGTCGAGCTCGGTGTTGGGTGCCCAGGCGACGGCTGCACGCGATTTCATGCCGGCCTCCTTACGACTTGTCAGCGACGGGTTCGTTGCGAGCGGCGAGCACGGTACTGCGCCGACCAGCGCGCGCGCAAGCGCACCGACCGCCTAGCCGTCCCGCCCGAGTGGCCGCGGCGCCGAGGGGCGTATCGGCCGCTACAAGGCCCTAATCGATCGACTGCTGGGTGACGACCCCGTCGGCGCCGCAGCGCAATGCGGTGCGGCCGGTCAGGAAGGCCTCGAGCGTCTCGCCGACGACGCAGTAGCGCCAGCCGGTGAGCACCTCGGCGACGGCCTCGCCGCGCGCCAAGCGCACCAGGCTCTTGCGCTCGGCCAGGGTGGCCGCATTGAGCGCGTGCTCGGCCGCTTGCAGCCGCACCAGTGCGCTCATTGCGTCGACCAACGCCTCGTCCGCATCGTCGAGCGGTGGGGTGCCCGCGCGCTCATTGGGCGCGGGTGCCGAGCCCTCGCGTGCGCGGCCGACGAGCTCGAGCAGGGCGTCGCCGTAGCGTTGGACCGCCCCGGAGCGTAGCGAGCGCAGCCGCCCCAATTGCTTGCGCGTGCGCGGCAGGGCCCGCGCGATGTCGACCAGGGCGTCGTCCTGGAGGACCCGCTTACGCGGGACGTCCTCGGCGCGGGCGCGGTCCTCGCGCCAGTGGGCCAGCGCCTGGACGACCGCGCGCCCAGTGGCCGGCAACCGGTCGACGCCCTTGAGCCGGCGCCAGGCGTCGGCCGCGGGGCGCTCGTAGCGCGCCGGATCGGTCAGGCGGGCGAGCTCCGGCGCCAGCCATTCGAGGCGCCCGCGCGCGGCGAGGCCTTCGTACAAGCGGTGATACAGCGGCACGAGATAGCGCACGTCGTCGGCGGCGTAGGCAAGCGCCTCGGCCGGCAACGGGCGCTCGCTCCAGTCGGTGCGCGCCTGGCCCTTGCCGAGCTGCTCGCCCAGCAGGGCCTCGACCAGGCGCGCGAAACCGGCCTGCTCGGGGAAGCCGAGCAACGGCGCGGCGACCTGGGTATCGAAAATGGGTCCGGGGACCCGGCCCGTCATGTGGTGGAAGATCTCCAGATCTTGCGCCGCCGCATGCAGGATCTTGGTCACCGAGGTGTCGAACAAGACGTCGAGCAGCGGGTCCAGGTCGTCGAGCGCCAATGGATCGATCAACGCGAGGACGTCGTCGGTGGCGACCTGGATCAGGCACAGGCGCGGCCAGTAGGTGGTCTCGCGGATGAACTCGGTGTCCAGCGCGAACCAGCCGGTAGCGCGTAACTGCCCGGCCGTGTTCTCGAGCTCCGCTTTCGTCGTGATCGGGGCAGGGGCCGTGCTCATGGCGGGCGACCATAACAGGCGCGGGCGTCATCGGCAGCACGCGGTGCGCCGCACCATCGATATGGATCCCGACTCGAGAACCACGAATGAACACGAATGGACACGAATGTTGCAGCGGAGGCCAAGAAACGGCGGTGGAGCTACGCTGACAGTGCATGTTGAGAGGAAAACCTTCGGGATAGAACCACAAAATAAACACAAAATGAACGCAAAATGACTTCTCTTGGGGAACAAGCCGCGGCGGCGCTTCGCGGTTAACGCAGCTGGTGTCATTTGGCCGTTGCAAGCCCCTGCCGGCACCAGCCGAATGACTCAGTCCTCTATTTTGTGTCCATCTAGTGTTCATTTTGTGGTTCTCTGGCCAAGCGGTCTAAGCGCCGTGACGGGGTGTCAGCTCAGCTCCACCGAACTGTCGGGCTCCGACGAAACATTCGTGTCCATTCGTGTTCATTCGTGGTTCGAATACCGTGGTCCTCTAGGCACGAACGGGTGATACGATCGCGCGCCGGGAGCCGATGGGGAGCGCGATGAGCGCCGCCGAGACGCTGTTCTGGCACGACTACGAGACCACGGGCACGGATCCGCGGCGCGATCGGCCCCTGCAGTTCGCGGGGTTGCGCACCGACACCGAGCTCAACATCGTCGGCGAGCCGCGCGTGCTCTACTGCCAGCCGCCCACCGACGTGCTGCCCTCGCCCATGGCGTGTGCGGTCACGGGTATCGGTCCCGAATACGCCCGCGCCAACGGCGTCATCGAGGCCGAGTTCGCCGCTGCCGTGCTCGAGGAGCTGGGCGCGCCCGGCACGTGCGGCGTCGGCTTCAACTCCATACGCTTCGACGACGAGGTCACGCGCCACCTCCTGTGGCGCAATCTGCTCGACCCCTATGCGCGCGAATGGCGCCAGGGCAACTCGCGCTGGGACGTCATCGACATGTTCCGACTGGCGCGCGCGCTGCGCCCCGATGGCATGGCGTGGCCCGACCGCGCCGACGGCACACCGAGCTTCCGGCTCGAGGACTTGGCGGCGGCGAACGGTATCGACTACCAGGCCCACGATGCGCTCGCCGATGTGCGCGCGACCCTCGAGCTCACGCGCCGGCTGCGCGCGGCGCAGCCGCGCCTGTTCGACTTCGTCTTCGCCAACCGGGGCTGGCAGCGCATCGGTCAGCGCCTGGACCCGAACGCGCCCGAGCCCGTCCTCCACGTCGCCGCCCACCATCCGGCCAGCCGTGGCTACCTCGCACCCGTGGCGGCACTGGCCCACCACCCGGTCAAGAGCAAGTCGGTGCTGGCCGTCGACCTCGGCGCCGATCCGACGCCGCTGTTGGAGTGGGATGCCGAGGCGATCGCCGAGGCGCTGTTCACGCCCGCCGCCGAGCGCGACCCCGATGCGCCGGCGATGCCGCTGCACGAGATCGCGCTCAACCGGGTGCCCGTGGTCGTGCCGTTCGCCACCCTGGATCCGGCGGCGGCGCAGCGCTTGGCGATCGATAGCGCGAGCGTGCACGAGCGCCTGCGCACGCTGGTTGCGCACGACGGCTTGGCGGCGAAACTGCAGGCCGTCTTCGGCCAGCCACCAGGCGGCGACGCCGACCCCGACGTCGCCCTCTACGATGCGCTCGTCGACGACACCGAGCGCGAACGCCTCGACGCCGTCCACCGCAGCGCGCCCGAGGATTTGGCGGGCTTCGATCCCGGTCTCCGCGACACGCGCTTGGAGGCGCTGTATTGGCGCTATCGCGCGCGCAACTGGCCCGGCACCTTGTCCGCGGCCGAGCGCCGCCAATGGCGCGACCTACGCTGGCAGCGCCTGTGCCAAGGCGCCGCGGGCGGCCCGCGCAGCGTGGCCCGCTTCCGCGACGAGCTCCAGGAGGGCGTGACCTCGGGGCGGTTGCCGACCGAGCTGGCCGTCGAGCTCGAGGCCTGGGCGGACGAGCTCGTCGCCGACCTGCCGCCGTGCGATGGCTAGCGCTGCCAAGGAAGCACTGGACGATGCCGCCGTCGCTTGGCTATTCCTCACACGCGTGCCCTTGCCTTGGGCCAGCTCGCGCGTGGACGAGCGTATGGCGCGGGCGAGCCCGTGGTTCCCGGTCGTGGGTGCCGTCGTCGGTCTGGCCGGGGCCGCGGCATACGCGCTCGGCACGCTCCTGTGGGGCGACCTCACGGGCGCACTGCTGGCGGTGGCCGCGACGGCGCTGCTGACCGGGGCCTTCCACGAGGACGGCCTCGCCGACACCTTCGACGGCCTGGGTGGCGGCACCACGCGTGAGCAGGCGCTGTCGATCATGCGCGACAGCCGCATCGGGACCTTCGGGGCGCTCGCGCTGGGATTGGTCACGGCGTTGCGCGTCACGGCGCTGGCCGCCTTGGGCGCTCACGCCGCGCCCGCGCTGGTGGGCGCGCACGCGTTGGCGCGGTATTCGAGCCTGCCCCTGATCCGCCGGCTGCCCGATGCGCGCAGCGACGGCGGTGCGGCCGCGCCCTTCGCCGCCGGCGCCGCCCCCCGCGGCTTTTGGGCGGCCGCGGGCTTCACCGCGGTGGTCACGGCGGTGCTCTGGGGAGGGGGGGCGGTGCTGGTGTGGGCTGCCGCCGCGGCGGTGACGCTGCTGCTGGGCGCCTGGCTGCAGCGCCGCCTGGGCGGTATCACCGGCGATGGGCTAGGCGCCACTAACCAGCTCGTCGAGACGGCCGCCTACCTCGCACTGGCGGCCCTGGCGCTGTAGCCGACTCAGGCGCGGCGCCAATCGGGGCGAGCGGCGTGCTCGGCGCCATCGGCGTGGCGCACGAGCAAGCGCCCGTCCGAGGCGCGATAGATGTCGGCCATGTAGATTGGGAACTCGCCGGCGCGGCGATCCGCGAGGTAGAGCTGTAGGCTCTCGTGGATGACGGGGAAGGCGAGGCGATCCCATGGGATCTCGTCCGGGGCGAACCAGTTCACCGCCTCGCTCTCCGGCCCGGCTGCGGCGCCATCGCCGGCCAGCCCAGCGCGGAAGACCGCGTAGACCTGGCTGATATGGGGCAGGTTGAACAGTGCGTAGAGCGTGGGCTCGTGCGCGGTCGCCCGGGCCTCCTCCAACGTCTCGCGCGTGGCGGCCTCGCGTAGGGTCTCGTGGTTCTCCATGAAGCCCGCCGGGATCGTCCAGTATCCGCGCCGGGGCTCGATTGCGCGTCGGCACAGCAGGATCTTGCCCGTGTCCTCGATGATGCAGCCGGCGACGTTGCGCGGATTTTGATAGTGGATCTCGCCACAGGCCTCGCAGACATGGCGCTGGCGATCGTCGTCGGCGGGTACGCGCCAGGCAATGCGGTCGGAGCCGCACTTGGGGCAGTAGTAGACCGGGCGCATCATGGGTAGCGCGCGCTCGCGTCTCGCATCAAAAGCAGCCCCGGTCGTGCACGTGCATCTAGAGCCACCCCTTGTATCGGAAGAACACGTAGGGCGCGATACCCGAGGCGACGATCACCACGATCGCGGCCGGGTAGCCCCAGGTCCAGGCCAGCTCGGGCATGTGCTCGAAGTTCATGCCGTAGATGCTCGCGATCGTTGTCGGCGGCAGGAACACGACCGCGGCGATCGAGAAGATCTTGATGATCTGGTTCTGCTCGATGTTGATGAAGCCCATCGCCGCGTCCATGAGGAAATTGACCTTCTCGAACAGGAACGCCGTGTGCGAGAGCAACGACTCGACGTCGCGCAGGATCTCGCGCAGCTGCTCGCGGTCGTCGCCATCGAACAGGTTGCGCCGCGAGAGAAAAGACAGTACGCGCTGCTTGTCCATTAGCGACAAGCGGATCTTGCCGGTGAGGTCCTCCTGTTGGGCGATCCGCGACAGCGACGCGCGCATGTCGTCGTCGGTCTCGTTGAGCACGGCCTGGCTGACCGTCTCGAGATCGGTGTAGACCCACTCGAGCTCATCCGCGAGCTGCTCGACGGCGACCTCGAGCAGGCCCAGAAGGATTTGCCGGGCCGAGCTCGCGGGCACCGCCTCGCGGCGCGCCCGCAGGCGGAACATGCGGAAGGTGGGCAGCTCGCGCTCACGCAGCGTGAACAACCGCTGATCGCCCAGTGTGAAGCCGACGCTGATATTGCGATATTGGCCATCGTCCTCGTACAGGAAGTACGAGTTGATGTGCAGGCCCTCGTCATCCTCGAAGAAGCGCGCACTGGCTTCGATCTCGGCGAGCTCGTCGGCGGTCGGCAGCGATTGCGCGTAGGCCTCTTCCACCCACTGACGCTCACGCGCCGAGGGATCGACGAGATCGATCCAGACGAGCTCATCGGTGAGATCCTCGCGACCGGCGATCGTGCGCTGCTCGAGCCGGCCGTTGGCGACGGCGAAGGCGGAGATCATAGGGTGCGCTCCTGGGCGAGCGCCCCATTGTACGGGTTAGGCGGCGTCCTGGGACTCGGCAAAATCGACTCCCTCGATGCGGCACTCGCGGATCGCCCGCGCCAGTGCCTCGATGGCCTCGGGCCGCGGGAAGCTGCTGCGCCATGCCAGGACCACCTGGCGTCGCGGCTCGGGCGGGGCGAACGGCCGGTCGGCAAGCATGAGCTGGCCGTGGGGCTCTCGGGCGACCGCGCTGCTGGGCAGCACCGTGATGCCCATGCCGCTGGCGACCATATAGCGGATGGTCTCGATCGACGAGCCCTCGAGGGCCCGGTCCGGGCCCGGCTGGCCCGAGATACTGCTGGCGCAGTCCGGGCAAGCGGCCAAGACTTGATCACGGAAGCAGTGGCCCGCGCCGAGCAGCAAAACGTTCTCCTGGGCCAGATCCTCCGCCGGGATGCGGCTCGCCTGGCACCACGGGTGGTCGGCCGGCATGACCACCCGGAAGGGCTCGCTGTAGAGCACCCGCGTGTCGACCCCCGGGGCCTCGAACGGTAGCGCCACGATGATGGCGTCGATCTCACCCTGGCGCAGGCGTTCGGCCAGCCGCGCGGTGAAGTTCTCCTCGACGATCAACGGCATCCGCGGTGCGCGCGCGCGCAGCACCGGGATGATGTGCGGGAACAGGTACGGACCGACCGTGTGGATCGCCCCCACACGCAATGGCCCGTTGAATGGGTCTTGTGCCTGTTCGGCCATCTGGCGCAGATGCCCCGTCTCGCTCAGGACACGCCGCGCCTGCTCGACCAATTGCTCGCCCACGGCGGTGACGCCGATCTCGTTACGCCGACGCTCGAACAGCGTGACCCCGAGCTCGTCCTCGAGCTTTTTGACTGCCACCGACAGTGTCGGCTGGCTCACATGGCAGGCCCGCGCGGCGCGCCCGAAGTGGCGCTCGCGCGCGACGGCACAGATGTATTGGAGCTCGGTTAGCGTCATCGCCCGCTAGGATAGCAGGTCTGCGGCCCCGGCCAGCAGCCTTGGGTGGGCCGCCGTGTTCGCGGCGGCGACGGTGCTTTGTACACTAGGGCCTCGTCGCCAACAGCGCGCGGAGCGCAACAAAGGGGGAGCCGCAATGGTCGAGCCAGCCACGCCGATCCAGCGGATCGCATTCATCGGCCTCGGCGTCATGGGCGGGCCTATGGCCCGGCACCTGGCCGAGGCCGGTTTCGAGGTGAGCGTCTACAACCGCACGCGCAGCCGGGCCCAGGCCTGGGTCGAGGCCAACGGGGGCCGGCTCGCCGAGACGCCGGCGGCCGCTGCCAGCGGCGCCGATGTGGTGTGCGCTTGCGTGGGCCGGGATGCGGATCTGCGCGAAGTGACTCTGGGCGCCGACGGGGCGTTCGCCTCTCTCGAGTCCGGGGCGGTGTTCGTCGATCACACCACGGTGTCGGCGGCCCTGGCACGTGAGCTCGCCGGCGCAGCGCAGCAACGCGGGGCCGGTTTCGTCGATGCCCCGGTCTCAGGGGGACAGGCGGGCGCCGAGAGTGGCCGCTTGGCCATCATGGCCGGCGGCGACGACGACGCCTTCACGCGTGTGCGCCCCGTGCTCGATACCTATGGCGCCGGCGTGGTCCAGGTCGGCGGGGCCGGCGCGGGCCAGCTCACCAAGATGGTCAATCAAATCTGCATCGGCGGGCTGATCCAGGCGCTGGCCGAGGGCATCGACTTCGCCGAGCGTGCCGACCTGGATGTCGAGCGTGTCCTGGAGGCGATCGGCGGCGGCGCGGCGCAGTCGTGGCAGATGGACAACCGCGCCCGCACGATGGCGCAGGGGCGCTTCGACTTCGGTTTCGCCGTCGACTGGATGCGCAAGGATCTCGCGATCTGCCTGGACGAGGCGCGACGAACGGGAGCTCAGCTGCCCGTGACAGCGCTGGTGGACCAGTTCTATGCGCAGATCCAGGAGCGCGGCGGCGGCGCCGACGACACCTCCAGCCTGATCCGCCTACTGAGCAAGCCTTGATCGCGCCGGCTGGCGGTATGGGAACAACCATCTGTGCACATTCCGTCTACGGTGAGCGCGGCGTAGCCCCGTCTGTCCACTCCGCGCGGCCTGGGTGCGTAACACGCTGATTCATGAAGCTATTTACCGGCAGAGAGGGGGTGTACCCAGGCCGGTGCGAGGGCGCGAGGTGGGCGTGTCAGTGCGGTGGCCAACACACCTTCCACAGAAGTATCCACAGGCTGCGCTGGGACGCGCGCGGATGGCGGAGGCGGCTTGCTCGAGCGCTCGGGGCTCCGGCGACGCACCGTCGCCCTGGCGGATCGGGGGCGTCGGCCCGTGCGCTTGAGCACTGACTTGTACACAGACGGCTCGTCGGTGGCGGGCGGTCTTGGAGGCATCGCCGGCCGGCCGTCGCATCGTCGTAACTGACTGAGTAATGGGATGTTTTTTTGATTGGTTAGGGAGTGACCAATGCCCGGGCAGGGCGGTAGCGGCGCCGATGAGCGGACTCGTCCAACACGCTTTCCACAACCTTATCCACACATATTGGGGATAACTCGTCTTTGTCCGCTTCTGCCAGGCACTTAGCCCGTATGGGCGAAATCACCGCTGGGAAGAGGGCCGGCTCGAGTCGTTGTCAACCCTTGACGTCGAGTTTGTGCACAATCTGACAGAGCGCGCGTCTTGCGGGCCCGGCAAGGGCAAGGGCTGCGCACACCAAATCATAACTTATTGAAAACAGGGCGGATGACATGTTGGTTACGATTTGGCCAAGACCGATGGTGCCCCGATGTGAGGCCGCACGAGCGGCTCGTCCAACACGCTTTCCACATGTTTATCCACAAGTTTTGGGGACAACATGGGAACGGACCGGCTGACAGTGACTTAGCGCTTCCCCGGTGCCCGGGCACTCAGCGATAATAGCGTTTCCAAACGATTACGCCATCGATCGCCCGGTCACCTCCCGCAATCCCATGGCAGTGGAACCAATGCTCGACGACTTCGGCTTCGCCGAATTGCAGACGCCGGACGGCCTGGCCCGTCTCGATGCGCGTTTTCGCGCGTGGCTCGCCGAACACGAGCCAACGCTCGATGCCCGCCTGGGCGCTTACCGGGCCAGCGCCGAGTTGGGGCCGCGCGAGCTCTCCGCTTTGCTCATCGAGCTGGGCCCCTGGGTCGAGCGCTTCGCTGCGCGCTTGTACGGCATCGAGGACAGCCTCGAGGCGCTGCGGGCCGATATCCGCGGTGAGGACCCTATCCTGCGCTTCAAGAACGAGTTCGTCCTCAAGCGCTGCCGTAAGCTCCGGGGCGATCCCGGACATTCGTTCGCCGAGCTCGACGATTGGCTGGAGCGCCAGATCGAGCCGGGCGCCGACCGCGAAGCGGCGGTGGCGTCTTGGGCCATGGGCTTGCTGCGCGATCCCGAGCGCCACGCCCAGTCGATCGAGGGGCTCACCCAGTGGTGCGCGCTGGCGCAACGTACCGATGAGGGCGCTCGGGCGGTGGCCGGCTGGACCGCGTTCGCCACGCCGACCAAGGTCGACCACGCGGCGCTGGTGCGATTGGAGCCCTTGCCCGAGGATGCCCTGGGCCGGTTGGAGGGGCCGCCGGAGAGGCGCCGCCGGCGTGACGGCTTCGAGCTCACCGACACGCGCTGGGGCATGCGCCGCATCCAGGGCGAGGTGAACTACTGTATCTACTGCCACGAGCACAACGGCGACTTCTGCTCCAAGGGCTTCCCCGAGAAGAAGAAGCAGCCCGAGCTGGGCCTCAAGGTCGACCCCTTGGGCAACACGCTGACCGGTTGCCCGCTCGAGGAGAAGATCTCCGAGATGCACGTGTTCCGCCGCGACGGCTATCCCGTCGCCGCCCTGGCGGTGGCCATGGTCGACAACCCGATGGTGCCGGCCACCGGCCACCGGATCTGCAACGACTGCATGAAGG
>CAYTWS010000013.1:0-11001 GCA_964442145.1 uncultured Ectothiorhodospiraceae bacterium
CGGCGGTGCTGTCCGGTGTGAAGGACATCCGCGCGGCGATCGACCGTGCGCGCGAAGTGCGCCGCGCGGACAACCGGCCCACCATCCTGTTCGTCGACGAGGTCCACCGCTTCAACAAGGCGCAGCAGGATGCCTTCCTGCCGCACGTCGAGGACGGCACCGTCTTTTTCATCGGGGCGACCACGGAGAACCCGTCGTTCGAGCTCAACAACGCGTTGCTCTCGCGGGTGCGCACCTACGTGCTCAAGACGCTGGGCGCCGATGCCATCCGCGAGGTCATCGACCGGGCCCTGACCGACGACGAGCGCGGCCTGGGCGCGCGCGGGATCGAGATGGATCCGGCGCTCCGGGACCAGCTGGCGAGCGCCGCCGATGGTGACGCTCGACGTGCCCTGATGCTGTTGGAGATCGCGGCCGATCTGGCCCGAGGCGAGGGCGACGGCGCGATCACCGAGGCCATTCTGGACGAGGTTGCCAAGGAGAGCCTGCGCCGTTTCGACAAGGGCGGCGATCTCTTCTACGACCAGATCTCGGCCCTGCACAAGTCGGTGCGCGGGTCGAATCCCGATGCCGCGTTGTACTGGTTCTGCCGCATGGTCGACGGCGGTTGCGATCCGCTCTACATCGCGCGCCGCGCGGTGCGCATCGCTTCCGAGGACATCGGTAATGCCGATCCGCGCGCCCTGCAGATCGCACTGCAGGCCTGGGACACCTACGAGCGCCTGGGTAGCCCCGAGGGCGAGCTCACCATCGCCCAGGCGATCGCCTACATGGCCTGCGCGGCCAAGTCGAACGCGGTGTACACGGCCTGGAAGGCCGCCGCCCGGGACGCGCAGGCGAGCGGCACGGCCGAGGTGCCCAATCATTTGCGCAATGCGCCCACGCAGATGATGAAGCAGATGGGCTTCGGCGAGGGCTATCGCTATGCCCACGACGAGCCCGACGGTTTCGCGGCGGGCGCGACCTATTTCCCCGAGTCGATGGGCGAGCGGGTGTATTATGAGCCCGTCGAGCGCGGTCTCGAGCAGCGCATCGGTGAGCGCGTGCGGGATCTGCGGGCGCGCAACTCGGCCGCGCTGGCCGAGCGTGCCAGCCCGGGCGAGGAGGGCAGCCAATGACGGCAGCCATCGACGACGCAGGCATGCGCCCATTGCCACGCCAGGGCGGTCTGAGGGGATGGCGCGGCGCCACGCTGGGCGTCGTACTGGCCGCGGCCGGGTGCGCCGGGCCCGAAGACGACGCCCGCGACCCCGATCCCGAGCCCCAGCCGGAAGAGGCGCAACAGGTCGCGTTCGACGTCCTCGCACAAGGCGATCGCCCGGCCGCCGATGTGGGGCCGAATGCAGTGGGCGTGCGCATCATCGAGTCCGCCGACGACTTCGCCCGCGCCCATCGTGCCCTCGCCGGCGGCGAGGCCCCGGCCGTCGACTTCGACCGCTCGGTCGTGCTGGCGCTCTATATGGGCCGGCAACCGTCGGGCGGGCATCGTATGCAGGTCGAGTCGGTTGTGCGCACCCAGGGCAAGCTCACCGTCCACGTCGTCTCGGTCGAGCCCGGCCCTGCCTGCCTGGTGACCCAGGCGGTCACACGCCCATACCAGCTCGTCCGCGTGCCGGTTGAGACGGGCGAGCCCATCGACGTCGAGCGCAGCACGGTCCAGCGCGACTGCGGCTAGCTCCCCGTATCTCTCCCTGCTCCGAGACGCTCGCCAAGGCGCCAGGAACGCCAAGTTGTCAAAACGTTCGGCGTGAGGCTGTATGTAACGGGATTCCGCCTCGCTATCCGCCTCTTACGTTCTCTTACGTTCAATGCTGGAAGGTGCGACCCATTCTGCTTGTGTAGGTGAGACGAAGAGTTTTCAGGATGTGGTACGGGTATTGGCCCATTCTTGCGGAAAGAGCTCGTGGACGGTTGAAGGCACCGCATCTGAGCTGATCTCGCTCTCGTGTTCACAAATACGATTCTTGGCGTGCTTGGCGCCTTGGCGTGCATTGCTACGGTCAGCGTTTGAATCCCGTTCATCCCAACGCGTAGAGCCAGAGCGGTAGCGTCGCCAGCGACAGCACCGTCGAGATCGTGACGGCGAGGGCGTAGAAGCGCGCATCCAGGCCGTAGCGATCGCAGAGGACGATGCCGAGCACCATCGACGGCATGGCGGCCTCGAGCACGGTGCCGACGCGCTCGACACCGCCGGGCCCGATGACCGCCGTGAGCCCCAGCGCGAGCAACGGCAACAAGACGAGCTGAATCGCCAGCACGGGGCCCATCGCCGGCGGTCTGGCGGTCCATGGCGCGCCACGTCAGACTCATCCCGAGGGCGATGAGCGCGGCCATGCGCACGAGCACGTCGACGAGTCCGTCCATATGCGTGCTCAGGCGAGGGCGCCGTGGCGCTCGAGGGCCCAGTGGACGTGCTCGCGCACCATCGCCGAGGGATGCTCGGCGCGGCGCTGGAGGGCGGCGACGACCTCGTCCGAGGTCGGGGCGTTGCCCAGGGCCACGGCCACGTTGCGTAGCCAGCATTCGTGGCCGATGCGGCGGATGGGCGAGCCCTTCATGCGCTCGAGGAACTCGCTCTCGCTCCAGTCGAAGAGGGTGACCAGATCGGGGGCGTCGAGGCCGTTGCGTGCCCGGAAGTCGCGCTCGGCCGAGCCGGTCGCATAGCGGTTCCACGGGCAGACCAGCTGGCAGTCGTCGCAGCCGTAGACGCGGTTGCCCATCAGGGGACGCAGCGCCTCGGGGATCGAGCCCGGATTCTCGATCGTCAGATAGGAGATACAGCGCCGGGCGTCGAGCTGGTAGGGTCCCGTGATCGCGCCCGTCGGGCAGGCATTGAGACAGGCCCGGCAGCCGCCGCACACATCGCTCGGCGACGGTGCGTCGCTTGGCAGCGGCAGATCCGTATAGAGCTCGCCGAGGAAGAAGTACGAGCCCGCCTCGCGGTCGATCAGCAAGGTGTGTTTGCCGGGCGTGCCCAGACCTGCCTTGTGGGCGATCGGCTTCTCCATGACGGGGGCGCTGTCGACGAACGGCCGGTACCCGAAGCGCCCGACTTCTCCCTGGATGCGCTGGGCCAGCGTCTGCAGCCGTTGGCGCATCATCTTGTGGTAGTCGCGGCCCAGTGCGTAGCGCGAGATGTAGCCCGTGCGCCGGTCACGCAGCACCGATTGGGCGGGGGCGGCGTCGTCGGGCCAGTAGTCCAACGCGACCGACAGGACGCGGATCGTGCCCGGCACGAGGCGCTCGGGCCGCGTGCGCAGCTCACCGTGGCGCTCCATCCACTCCATCTCGCCGTGGCGGCCCTCGCTGAGCCACTGCTGGAGCTCGGGCTCGATGGCGGACAAGTCGACATCGGTTATACCGAGCGAGCGGAAGCCGAGCTCGCGCGCCCAGCCGCGGATGGTGTCGACCAGCGCATTCCAGTCGATGGTTTGGCCGGCTTCGCGGGTGCTCATGGAATTCATCATAGCAGCTTGCCAGCGCACGCCCGGGTGCACGACTGCTACGCTCGAAACAGCTGATTGAGAGTGCATCCGTGCTCACGTACTTCTATCACCCGCTTCCGCTCATCGCGGCCCTGGTGGGGCTGATCGGCGCCGGTCACGCCCTGCTGCACAAGCGCGACCCCCGTGCTGCGTTCGGCTGGGTCGCCGTATGTCTGATGTTCCCATTGCTGGGAACCCTGCTGTACTTCGTGTTCGGCATCAATCGGGTGCATACACGGGCACAGCGCCTGACACGCGACTACCCGTTCGAGCTCGCCAACGACGGCGGCGATATCGAGCCCACACGCCCGGCGCGGGTGGTCACGCCGTCGAATCTGTCGCCGCGCTGGCAGGCGCTCGCGCGCTTGTCCGAGGGCACGGGCAGCCGGCCGCTGCTCGAGGGCAATGCGTTCGAGACCCTGCACGGCGGTGAGCATGCCTACCCGGCGATGCTGCGGGCCATCGCCGACGCGAGCGAGCGCGTGTGGCTGAGCACCTACATCTTCGAGACGGGGCCGACCGGGCGGGCATTCGTCGACGCGCTCATCGACGCCCACCGCCGCGGGGTCGACGTACGCGTGCTCATCGACGGTGTGGGCGAGCTCTACGACTGGCCGTGGGCGGGGACGCTGCTGCGCCGCGGGGGTGTGCGGGTCGCGCGCTTCATGCGGCCGACGCTCTGGCCGCCCACGCTCAACATCAATCTGCGCAACCACCGCAAGATGCTCATCGTCGACGGCAACGAGGCGTTCGTCGGCGGCATGAACATCGGCGATCGCCATGTGCCGCGGCACGAGGGTGAGCACGAGCGGGTCGTCGACGTGCACTTCCGCACGCGTGGGCCCGTGGTCGCCCATGTCGCCACGATCTTCGCCGAGGATTGGCAGTTCGTCACGAGCGAGTCGCTACGGCCCGAGCTGCCCAGCGAGGTGGCCCCGGGCGACGGGGTCATCGCGCGCGCGTTCAGCGACGGCCCGAACGAGGACATGGGGCGCATGACGACCGTGTTGATCGGCGCGATCAACGCCGCGAGCGAGCGTATCGACATCATGACGCCGTATTTCCTGCCGCCGACCGATCTCCAATCGGCGCTGCAGAGCGCGTGCCTGCGTGGCGTGCGCGTGCGAGTGCTACTGCCCGGGCGCAACAATCTCCCCTACGTCCATTGGGCGACCCAGCATCTGATCCCCGAGCTGGTGCGTTACGGCGTCGAGATCTGGTTCCAGCGGCCGCCGTTCGTCCACAGCAAGCTGTTCATCGTCGATGGTTACTATGCCCTGGTGGGGTCGGCGAACATCGACCCGCGGAGCCTGCGGTTGAACTTCGAGCTCGGGGTCGAGGTCTTCGACGAGGCCTTTGCGGCGGCCCTGTCGGCCCACTGCGACCGCGCCGCGGCCGATGCGGTGCAGGTCACGCGCGAGAGTCTCGCAGGACGCGCCCTCGGCATACGGCTGCGCAACGGTTTGTGCTGGCTGTTCTCGCCCTATCTGTAGCGCCGTGTCGAGCCTCGTCGAGACATTGGGGTACTTGGGTGTCTTCCTCGGTGTGGCAGTGGAAGGCGAGGTCGTGGTGCTGTCGGCGACCTATCTCGCGCGCGAAGGCCTGTTGTCGCCGGTAGGCATCGGCCTGGCTGCGTTCGCGGGGTCGGTGGTCACCTATCAAGCGTGCTTCTGGACGGGGCGAACGCGCGGGCGTGCGGTGCTCGCCAACCGGCCCGCCTGGAAGGTGCGGGTCGCTTGGCTGCAACGCCAGATCGCGCGCCGGCCGACACCGGTGATCATCGTCTATCGGGCGTTGTTCGGACTCCGTGCCGCCACACCCTTCACGCTCGGGATCAGCGGGGTCTCGCCGTGGCGCTTCAGCCTCATCGATATCCCCATCGCCGCTGTCTGGGCCGCCTCGCTGGTTGCCGGCGGTTGGGTGTTGGGGCGCGGTCTGGCCGCCGCAATCGAACGCTTCGGGGCGACCGTGATGGCCGTACTCGCTGTGATCGTCGTCGTCGCTTTGATCGTTATGATCCCGCGCTTCATCCAGCGGCGTAGGCCGGACGGGCCCTAGGGCCTAGGCGGGTCACTCGGCCTCCTCGGGGCACGATCTCACCCGGCGCCGCTGCGGCTCGTCCGATGGGCCAGCTCCCGCAGCACGGGCATGGCGTCGATGTCGGCTTCGCTCAGCGCGTGCCAGTCGATGCCCGTGGGCGCCGGGGCGCATCGTCGACCGTGATGGTCTCGCCGGGCGTGGCGATCACCGATACGGGCAGGTCGTGGGCGTCGCTTGGGAAGTCATCGACGAGCTGGCTCGGGTGGACGGTCGTGAACACGGCCACGGGCGGGTAGCCCAGCTCGCGCAGGATGGCGTATTCGATGTCGCCGTAGCCGTGGCCCTTGCCGCAACGCCGGCCCGAGCGCGTCACCGCCACACTGCCGGCGATGACGGCGTCGACGCGAGGAAGGTCGGTCACGGCGATGGTCTCGCCCCAGCGCTCGGCGCCGGCGAGGGTGGCGGCGTCGCGGTGGGCCTCGGCCGGGATGCGCGCGGGATCGAGACGGCGGAATCCGCCGGCGAGCCGCGGTGTCGCGATGACGAGCTCGATGCCCTTGGCCAAGGCCCGCTCGCGCAGCGGGCGCTGGGGGCTGTCCGGGTTGACCTTGAGCCGCTGGGCCGCGGCGATCGTCGGGTGGTCGAGCAGGCGCTGCGCCGCCTCGGCTGCCCCGCGGAAGTTAGGGATCCGGCCCTCGATCGGGAATGGGAACGCGGCGCTGCCGTCGGCGCGCAAGCGCTGCCATACGTGGTCACGCGCGCCGGCCTTGTCGGCGAAGCGTGTGGCACGCTCGGGCGAGGCCATTACGGTCCCAACTCCATCCGACCACTGCGCTCGACCGGGAGCTCGAATGTGGCGAAGCCCTCGAGCCCGGTGGATCCCGCCAAATTGGCCTCGAGGCGGTAGTCGACCGATCCATTCCCCCGCAGCAACTTATAGGCGCTAGCCCCGATGTCGGCGAAACGTACGCCCAAGGGGAGCTCCACCACGGTGCGCTCGTCGGCGCCGATACGGATCGACTCGCGGTACGTGCCTGCGGCCCAGTCTTGTCCGTTGACTGCGAGGCTGTAGTCGAGGTGCTCGAGCGTAACTCCGAAGTCATTGGGATTGTCCACCGCCAAGCCCAGCACGAGCTCCGCCCGCGACAGGCCCATATGCCGGATGCGTGCTCGCTCCAACGCGATCGACGGGCGTTGCGGCACGGTAAGGGTGCCCGTCTCGGTGGTGCGAACCCGGCGCTCCCCGAGGGTTGCGATTTCGACGCTGGTGGCCACGTCGATCTCGTACGCGATGTCATCGCGGTTCCGCAGATCGCCGACGATTTCGTCGACGCGCGCGAACGGAATGGTCAGAGGGACGGCGATGGTGTCGCTGCCGTTGGCGGGCAGGCTGATCCTGCGCTCGAATCGCCCGGAGAGGAAATCCCTCCCCTCGAGGGCAATGGCGTAGTCGAAGCCGGCCAAGTCGAGAATGAACGGATTGGGGTTGTCGATTCGCAGATCGAAGACGACATCGGCGTGGTCGAAGTCGATCGCCTCGATGCGCGTGGACTCGAGTGACACCGTGGGCTGTTGTGCGTCCAAGGCCTGCTGCAGCCCGGCGCATCCGGTGGTGATGGCGGCCACGGCGATTGCGATGAGGCATCGGAGGCGGTGGGTCATCGGCATGGGGATCCCCGCTGGGACGACGCGTGGCTCGAGGCGGCGCGAGCCCGGGGGGCCGAAACCCGTGCAGTGTCGCGCCCGGATGGGTGAGCCTAGCAGCGTCGGGCGTATCGGGGATACGCGGCGTAGGGCTAGAGCAGATCCAGCTGATCCCCCGAGCGCGGCGGTAACCGGAAATGATGGGTCGCGAGCTCGGTGCGGCGATCAGGGTCGATACCGGCTCGCCGGGCGGCGCGGCGGAAGCGCTGCTGGATCATGTCGGCGTAGGCGCCGGCGCCGCGCAGGCGGTGGCCGAAGGCGGCATCGTAGCAGGGCCCGCCGTGGGCCTCGCGCAGGTGGTTGAGCACCCGCTCGGCGCGATCGGGGAAGTGGGCCTGGAGCCATTCGGTGAATAGCCCGCGTACCTCGTGCGGCAGGCGCAACAGGACGTAGCCGGCCGTCCGGGCCCCGGCATCCGCCACCGCTTCGAGGATGGACTCGATCTCGTCGTCGGTGATGGCCGGGATGATGGGGGCGACGAGGCAACCGGTGGGTATGCCGGCGGCGCTCAGGGTTTCGATGATCTGGAGCCGGCGCTGCGGTGCGGCGGCCCGAGGCTCCAGGCTGCGCTTGAGCGAGCGCCGCAGGCTGGTCACGCTCACCATCACGGACACGGCGTCGAAGCGCGCGAGCTCCTGGAGCAGATCGAGGTCGCGCTCGACCAGGGTGCCCTTGGTCACGATGCTCACGGGGTGGCGGTAGGCCGCCAGTGTCTCCAGTACCTCGCGGGTGACACGGTAGCGCTTGTCGATGGGCTGGTAGGGATCGGTGTTGGCGCCGAGCGTGATGGGCGCCGGGCGATAGTGGCGGCGGCGCAGCTCGGCCTCGAGGCGCTCGGCGGCGTTGGCTTTGCGCAGTAGCCGGCTCTCGAAATCTTGGCCCGGCGAGAGATCGTAGTAAGCGTGGCTGGGGCGGGCGAAGCAGTACACGCAGCCGTGCTCGCAGCCCCGATACGGGTTGATCGAGCGGTCGAACGGGACGTCGGGCGAGTCGTTCCACGCCAGTATGCGCCGCGCGCGGTCGACGCCGACGTGTGTCTCCAACGCAGGCAAGGGGGCGTCGAGGTTGCCCCAGCCGTCATCGACCGCTTCCCGAGCCACCGCCTCGAAGCGAACGTCGGGATTCGTCAGCGCCCCCCGGCCCTTGCGCTGGGTGCGTTGGGCTTCGTAGTGGTTGCCCATAACGGCGACTGTATAAAAAAACAGTCCCCGTGTCACGCGCCATCGGTGCGGCGGTCGAGTCTCCTCGGGGTGCTGGCGCAGGGGTTGGGC
The DNA here is from genome assembly GCA_964442145.1 of uncultured Ectothiorhodospiraceae bacterium. Classification (GTDB taxonomy): domain Bacteria; phylum Pseudomonadota; class Gammaproteobacteria; order XJ16; family Halofilaceae; genus Halofilum. Next base: position 8,501 of record CAYTWS010000013.1, read on the forward strand.
GTCGTTACCCCGACGGGTTGGCGGTGCCTATGCCCGGTGTTGGTGCTTCGGCATACTCATGCGCCCAGCGAAGCACGCCATCGGTTGCCATGCTGCCGCTCAAAGACGACAACCCCACCGAGCTCTCGCCCTGGTTGAGCTATACCATCGTGGCGGCGTGTGTCGCGGTCTTCCTGTGGCAGCAGAGCCTGCCGCCCGATGGCTACCGCCAGGCCATCTACGCGTTGGGCATGATCCCGGCCGTGCTGTTCGGCCAGGCGAGCCTGCCGGGCGAAGTGACCATGGTGCCCCCGGCCGTGACGCTGGTCACCTCGATGTTCCTCCACGGCGGGTGGATGCATCTCATCGGCAACATGCTCTACCTGTGGATCTTCGGCGACAACGTCGAGGACGCCATGGGCCACGTCCGTTTCGTCGTGTTCTACCTCGTCTGCGGCTTGGCCGCGGCGTTCGCCCAGGCCGGGCTGGCACCCGGCTCCGAGGTCCCCATGGTGGGGGCCTCCGGGGCGATCAGCGGCCTGCTGGGGGCGTACCTGGTGCTCCATCCCAAGGCGCACGTGCTCGTGCTCATCCCTCTGGGCGTGCTCACCCAGCTCGTACGCCTGCCGGCGCTCGTCGTGCTGCTGCTGTGGTTCGGGCTACAGCTCTACCAGCAGATGGCCACCACCGGTGGGGGTGGCGGTGTCGCCTTCATGGCCCACATCGGCGGCTTCGTCGCCGGCATGGCCCTGATCCCATTGTTCAAACGCCGCGGCGTGGCGTTGTGGCAGTGACCGCCGGGCGGCGCCGTCACTCGGGCGGCGCATAGACCCCGTCGGCATCGTGGACCTCGTGGCCGGTCAGCGCCGGCCGGAAGACGCACACCATGCGCAAGTCCTCGCCCTCGAACGCCCGCAGATAGTGCTCGTCATGGGCATCGAGTACGTAGATGGTGCCCTCGGCGATGGCATGGACCCGGCCGTCGGCGACGGTCTCGACCTCGCCGCGCCCGGCGATGCAGTAGACCGCCTCCAAGTGGTGGCGGTAGTGGATGTGGGTCTCGGTCCCGCCACGGATGACGGTGTCGTGCACCGAATAGCCCACGCCGTCGTCGGCGAGCACGAGCCGGCGGCTGACCCAGTTGCCGCCGTCGACCTCGCGCGCGGTGCCCAGGATGTCCTGGAGCCGTCGTACGATCATCGCCGCTGCCCCCTCAGTCGTTGTCTCGATCGTGCCGCGCTCATCCCGTTTGCACCGCGGGATGGCGCTCGTGGGCGACGTCGCGCGCGGTCTCGGCGATGATATCGAGGCCGTACTCAAGGTCGTTGTCGTCGATGACCAGCGGGGCCAGGAACTTGATCACGTGGTCGTCGATACCGGCGGTCTCGACGATCAAGCCGCGCTCGAAGCAGCGCGCCGAGATGGCGTCGGCGGCCGGGCGATCGCCGCACACCAGCCCTTGGATGAGGCCGCGGCCGCGCACGCTCGCGCCCAATTGCGGCGCATCCTCGGCGATCCGGGCGAAGCGGCGGCGTACGATCTCGCCCTTGCGCTCGACCGACTGGGTCAGGCTCGAGTCCGACCAGTAATGCTCGAGTGCGGCCGTGGCGGTGACGAACGCCAGATTGTTGCCGCGGAACGTGCCGTTGTGCTCGCCCGGCGACCACTGATCCAGCTCGGGGCGCACGAGGACCACCGCCAAGGGCTGCCCGTAGCCGCTCAACGACTTCGACAGGGTGATCAGGTCGGGCGTGATGCCGGCCTCCTCGAAGCTGAAGAACGCGCCGGTCCGGCCACAGCCGACCTGGATGTCGTCGGCGATGAGCAGGATCTCGAAGCGCCGGCAGATGTCGGCGAGGCGCTTGAGCCAAGCGGCCGAGGCGACGTTGATGCCGCCCTCGGCCTGCACGGTCTCGAGGATGACGGCCGCGGGCCGGTCGACGCCGCTGCCGTGGTCGGTGAGGGTGTGCTCGAAGTAGTCGAGGGTGTCGGTGCCCGGGCCCATGTAGCCGTCGAACGTCAACGCGCTGGTGTTGCCGAGAGGCTGGCCCGCGCCGGCGCGCTTACCGCTGTTGCCGGTGACCGCGAGCGAGCCCACGGTCATGCCGTGGTAGCCGTTGGTGAAGAAAACGACGTTGGAGCGGCCCGTGACCTTGCGTGCGAGCTTCATCGCGGCCTCGACCGCATTGGTGCCCGTGGGGCCGCAGAATTGGACGCGATAGTCGAGCCCCCGCGGCGCCAGGATCAGCTCGTGAAAGCGCTCGAGGAAGCGCTCCTTCGCCACTGAATAGAGATCGAGGCTGTGGCTGATGCCGTCGCGGCTGATGTAGTCGAGCAGGGCTTGCTTGAGAACGGGCGGATTGTGGCCGTAGTTGAGCGCGCCAGCGCCGCCGAGGAAGTCGAGATAGCGCTTGCCGTCGGTGTCGGTGAGCCACACGCCGGCGGCGGTGTCGACGGTCATGGGGAAGCTGCGGCAGTAGCTGCGTACGCCGGATTCCAGTCGTTCAATGGTGGCGTTCATG
>CAYTWS010000013.1:11101-13016 GCA_964442145.1 uncultured Ectothiorhodospiraceae bacterium
AGGTCTTCGGCCTCGTGGGCATCGGGGAAGAAAGTCGCCGGGAAGAAGGGCAGCTTGCGGCAGGGCACACCCCATTTGCGCGCGAACGAGCGGAACAGATTCTGCGATGGGGTGTTCGATGGCGTGATGCTGGCCTCGATGAAGCGCACGTTGCGGCAACCGTCGAGGGCGAGCAGGTGGCGCAGGAGTTGGATGCCCACGCCGCGTTTGCGCACGCGCGAGCTCACGCCCACTTGCCAGACGAACACGGTGTCGGGCTGGCGCGGCGGCACGTAGGCCAAGACGAAGCCGACGACGCGCTCGTCCTTCTCGGCGACCAGGCAGGTGTCGCCGAAGTGCTGGCACAGCAGGATATAGGCGTACGACGGGTTGAGCTCGAGCTTGCCGGCCGATCGCACCAGCTCCCACATGTTCGCGCCATCGGTGGGCGTGGCGGGGCGGTAGCGGATGTCGGCGTGGCGCGGGCCCGGGATACCGGGGCCGCCCGCCGTGGCCGGTCTGGAGCGGCCACCGGCCGAGCCCGCACCGCCGGCGCGAGCCGGGTCCGGCACGAGCGCGGCTTCGTCGCGACGGCGGCCAGGCGGTGCCGGGCAACGGCGCCGCAGGGTGGCACGGGGGCGAAGCGGCGTAGGGGGCGGCGCAAGCCGATACGGGGTCCAACGGGTCGTGGGGGAGCAACGGATCGCGGTGCTCAGGGGCGTTTCCTCTTTCGGACACATGCATCAAGTATAGAAGCTCTGCACCGAAAAGCAACTGACGGCCCGGCGCGGGCGCGGGCGGGCGTACGGTGGCGAGCGACGGGGCGGGGGTGCTCCGTTATAATACGCGGCTTCACGGACAGTGGGAGCTGAAGATGCAGATCGTGGCTTTGTCCGGTAGCTTGCGCCGGGGCTCGTACAACACGGCGCTCGCCTATGCGCTACGCGAGCAAGCGCCCAGCGAGTGCACCGTCACCGTCGCCACGCCGGCCGGGATCCCGCTCTACGACGGCGACGTCGAGGCCGAAAGCGGGATCCCCGAGCCCGTCGAGGCGCTCAAGAGCCGCGTCGCCGCGGCGCACGGGTTGGTCCTGGTCACGCCGGAATACAACCAAGGGGTCCCGGGCGTGCTCAAGAACACCATCGATTGGCTCACGCGCCCACCCGATGACATCGGCCGTGTCTTTCGCGGCAAGCCGGTGGCCCTTTGCGGGACCACGCTCGGCAGCGCGGGGACCCGCTCGGCCCAGTACGCTTGGCTGCCGACGTTGCGTACCTTGGGCTCGCGCCTCTACGGCGAGCACACCCTGATGCTGTCGAAAGCGGGTGATCGCTTCGATGCCAATGGCTCACTGGTCGATGCCGACACCCGGCAGCGAGTGGAGCAATTGATCGTGGGCTTTTCGGCGTTTGCGCGGCAGCAGGCGAGCGAATGAACGAAGCGTTGGCGGTCGCTCTGGGCGGCGCCGCTGGCGCTATCGCACGCTGGCTCATCAGCGCGCGCATCGGCGGGTGGCTGGGTAGCGGGTTCCCTTGGGGTACGCTGGTGGTCAATGCCCTGGGCTCGTTCGCCATCGGCATCGCCGCGGTGCTCTGCGTCGAGCGCTTCGGGCTGGGACCGGTTGCCCGCGCCGGTATCATGATCGGTCTTTTGGGTGGTTTCACCACGTTCTCGACGTTCGCCCTGGAGACGCTGCAGCTGGGCGAGGACGGCTTCGCGTGGCGTGCCGCGGCCAATGCCGTGGTCAGCGTAATCGCGTGTGTGGCCGCCGCGGGCGGCGGCGTGCAGCTGGCACGCAGCGTTGCCGTATGAGGCCCGGACGAGCGCGTCGCGTGGGCCGGCCGAGAGCCGATAAGGAGGCCACGTGACGGACCCGACGCTGACACCCCAGTGTCGATCCAATAACTACGAGGAGTCGAACCAGCCATGCTCGATC
>CAYTWS010000014.1:0-12881 GCA_964442145.1 uncultured Ectothiorhodospiraceae bacterium
CGGCGATCCTCGAACGACGCCCGCGCGGCGGCGACGGCGCGGTCCACGTCGGCGCTGTCACCTTCGGCGACGTCGGTGGTGGTCTCACCCGTAGCGGGGTTGACCGAGGCGAACGTGCGACCCGCCACGCCATCACGGAACTGGCCGTCGATGAAGGCCTTGTTGCGGATGGCCAACCGATCGGCCAGCGCGGCCCAGCCCTCACGGGTGTCGGGCATATGCATCGTGTTTCCCTCCGAGATCGGGACGCCGATACGGAGCACGGCGCCGTAATTTTGTGATCACAATAGCTTCGGGGTCGCGCCTGCGCAATCCCTAGAGCGATCCTCCCCCCGCCTCGCTCGCTCCCGAGGCGGCGTCGAGATCGCGCCATTCGGCCTCGGTCAGCGACCCCAGCCCCTCGCGGATATCGGCCTCGATGGCGAAGCGCAGTGCCGCCTGATCGCCTCGTTCGAGCGCGCGCAGGGCCTCGGCGTGGCGGTCGACGATGTAGTCGACGCCGATATGGCTGATCACGAGCCGCAAAAACGGGCTGATCTGGAGCCACACGCTCTCGATCAGCGGCATCAAGACCTCGGCCGAGCCCATCTCGTAGAGGCTGTAGTGGAACTCGCGATGGCGCTTCAAGTAGCGCGTGACGTCGCCCTGCTCGACGGCCTCGTCGATCTCGGCATCGAGGCGCCGGAGGCGCTCCAGCAGCGCCGCATCGACCGAGGGCAGCGCGCGCTCGGCGGCCAGCGTCTCCAGTGACACCCGGGCGGCGCACAGATCGTCGAACTTGCGCCGGGTCATGTTGGGCACGCTGACGCGGCGATTGCCGCGGACCTCGAGCGCGCGCTCGGAGACCAGCCGGCGCAAGGCCTCGCGCACGGGGGTCGGGCTGACGTCGAGCATGGTGGCGATGCCGCGCAGCGTCACGCTGCGCCCCGGCACGAATTGCCCGATCAGGATGCGCTCCTTGAGTTGGCGGTAGACCCATTCCTGCACGGTGATCGCGCCGTCATCGGGGCCGGCCCGCGACGGGCTCGTATCGACGGGGTCGAGCATGGGGCGAGTGCCTCTCTCATTGCGGGGCGCCGTAGAAGCGACCCTAGCAGATTTGATCACAGTGTGTTGCGGCAATCGCAAGCTGCTGCTAGCTTGTGATCACATATTGGCGGATCGAGTGCAAGCGTTCCGCCCCGACGCGTGAGAGGAGTCGATGCCGGCATCGGCGGCACACACGAGTGAGGTCACCCGCTTCCTCGAGACCTACCCGGACCTGGAATACGTCGAAGCCTTCGTCACCGACGTCAACGGCATCGCACGCGGTAAGCGGGTGCCCGCGAGTGCGCTGTCGCGCCTCTACGAGTCGGGCCTGTGTCTGCCCGCATCGACCTTGGTTCTCGATGTGTGGGGCAACGAGGTCGAGGAGACCGGGCTGGTCTTCGCGACCGGCGACGCCGACCACCCTTGCTATCCGGTCGCCGACAGCCTACGTCCCCTGCCATGGACCGACGGGCGTGCCGGCCAGCTATTGCTGCGCATGGACGACGCGTCCGGCCGGCCCTATCACGCCGACCCGCGCAACATCCTGGCGTCGGTGGCGGGGCGCTTGCGCCAGCGCGACCAGCACCCCGTGATCGCCACCGAGCTCGAGTTCCGCCTGTTCGAGCCCGCCATGGGGCCGGACGGGAGCCCGCAACCGCCGCTGCGGCTCGACCGCGGCACCGCCTCGCAGTTGTTCGGGCTCGACGAGCTCGACGTCATGGACGAGGTGTTCGCGGCGATCGATCACGCGTGCCAGGCGCAGGGCCTGCCCGCCGACACCGTCATCGCCGAGCAAAGCGCCGGGCAGTACGAGGTCAACCTGCGCCACGTCGACGACCCCCTCCTGGCCGCCGACCACGCCGTCTTGCTCAAGCGCACGATCAAGGCGGTCGCGCGGCGCCATGGGCTCATCGCGAGCTTCATGGCCAAGCCGTTCGGCGACGAGGCCGGCAACGGCCTGCATGTGCATGCGAGCCTGCTCGACGCCAACGGCGACAACCTCTTCACCGACGGGACCGCCCCGACGCAGGCGTTGCATCACGCGGTAGGTGGCCTCATGGACACGATGAACGACGCCGCGGCGGTGTTCGCCCCGCACGCCAATTCGTGGCGCCGCTTCCAGATAGGCGCCCATGTGCCGATGGGACCCACCTGGGGCTTCGACAACCGCACCACGGCCGTGCGGGTACCGCTATCGAGCCCCGCCGCCACGCGCGTCGAGCACCGCGTGGCCGGCGCCGATGCCAACCCCTATCTCACGGTCGCCGCGGTGCTGGCCGGTATCGATCACGGGCTGACCAACGCGCTCGCGCCCCCGCCGGAGACGCGCGGCTCGGCGTTCAGCCAGCCCACGCCCGAGCTGCCCGCGACCTGGGAGCACGCGCTCGCGCGCTTCGACCGATCCGCCTTCATCGGCGAATACCTGGGCGACGCCTATCGCAAACTCTTCAGCGCGTGCAAACGCCAGGAGCAGGCGCGCTTCCGGCGCGACATCCCGGCCTTCGAGTACGACACATACCTGGGCGCGATTTGAGATGAACGCCACCGGCGAATCGGTAATGCAGCGCAATCAGACGCACCCGGCGGATACGGCGGGCGAGCACGCGGACTCGTGGTACGCGGCGACGGCCCACCCCAGTCCGAAGCGCCCCGCCCTCGAGGGCCACGAGACGGCCGACGTCGGCGTCGTCGGCGCCGGCTTCTCCGGCCTGTCGACGGCGGTGCATCTGGCCGAGCGGGGCTACGCCGTCACGGTGCTCGAGGCCGCGCGCGTGGGCTGGGGCGCGTCGGGGCGCAACGGCGGCCAGCTCATCAATGGCTACAGCCGCGATCTCGACGTCATCGAGAAGCGCTACGGCGAGGCCGCCGCCCGCGCGCTCGGCGCGATGGCCTTCGAGGGCGCCGGCATCATACGCGAGCTGGTCGAGCGCTATGCCATCGATTGCGACCTGCGCCGTGGCGGTGTGTTTGCGGCGTTCAACCGGCGCCAGCTGCGCGAGCTCGACAAGCAAAAGGCCGAATGGGAGGCCTACGGCCACGACCGCCTCGAGCTCCTCGACCCCGAGTCCATCCGCAAGCACGTGACCACCGATCTCTATGTAGGGGGGCTATACGACGGCTGGAGCGGCCACGTCCACCCGCTCAACCTGGCACTCGGCGAGGCCGCCGCGCTGGAAGCGCTCGGCGGCACGATCCACGAGCACTCGGTCGTCACGCGCGTGGAATCGGGCGATCCGCCGGTGGTCCACACGGCCAATGCCTCGGTGCGAGCCCGCCATGTCGTGCTCTGCGGCAATGCCTACCTCGGCGACGCCGTGCCGGCGCTGCGCGATCGCGTGATGCCGGTGAGCACGCAGATGATCGCCACCGAGGCGCTGGATCCGGCCACCATCGAGCGCCTGTTCCCAACCGGGATCTGCGTCGAGGACTGCAACTACATCCTCGACTACTACCGACCCTCGGCGGACAACCGCATCCTCTTCGGCGGCGGGACGATCTACGGCGGCGTGACACCCGACGACATCATGGGCAAGCTGCGTCCGCATCTGGCGCGCACCTTCCCCGAGCTCGCCGACGCGCGCATCGACTACGCCTGGAGCGGCAACTTCGCCCTGACGCTCACGCGCATCCCGCACATGGGGCGCCTCGGCGATTCGGTGTACTTCACCCACGGCTACAGCGGCCATGGTGTCACCACGACCCACCTCGCGGGCCGGCTCATCGCCGAGGCCATCGACGGCGCCAGCGATCGCTTCGAGACCTTCGCGTCGCTGCGCAATTACCCATTCCCCGGCGGCCGGGCGCTGCGCGTGCCGCTGACCATGGTCGGCGCCTGGTACTACATGGCGAAGGAGACGCTGGGCCTGTGACCACCCGATTGGACTACGCGGCATGAGCGACCACGAGCACGGCGACCAAGCCTTCCGCGCCGAAAGCCTTTACGGGCGCCAGCCCGAGATGACCTACGCGGGGGCACCGAGCTTCCTGCGCCGCCGATACACGCGCGCGATCGAGGGGGCCGATGTCGTGGTCAGCGGCCTCCCCTTCGACCTGGCGACCACGAACCGCCCGGGCGCTCGCTTCGGCCCCCAGGCAATCCGCGCGGCGTCAACCCAGCTCGCCGAGCTCGATGCCTTCCCCTGGGGATTCGATCCGTTCGACTACCTGGCCGTCGCCGACTGGGGCGATTGCTACCTGCCGCCCGCCCAGCCCGCGAGCATGGAACAATCGATGCTCGCGCATGCCCGCGCGATCCTCGATAGCGGCGCCCGGATGATCACTTTCGGCGGCGACCACTACGTCACCTGGCCGCTTCTGCGCGCCCATGCCGAGCGCTTTGGCCCGCTGGCGCTGATCCAATTCGATGCCCACACCGACACTTGGTCCGACGACGGCCGCCCCCTCGATCACGGCACCATGATCGGCCGGGCCGTGAACGAGGGCATCGTCGACCCCAGCCGGTCGGTCCAGATCGGTATCCGCACCCACGCGCCCGATTTCGGCTTCACCGTGCTCGACGCCCCCTGGGTCCATGCCCACGGCCCGGCGGCGGTGCTCGAACGCGTGCGCGCGACCGTCGGCGATCGGCCGGCGTACTTGACCTTCGATATCGATTGCCTCGACCCCGCGTTCGCCCCCGGCACGGGCACACCCGTGATCGGCGGGCTGAGCTCCGCGCAGGCGCTCGCCGTGCTGCGCGCGATGGCCGACGTTCGGCTGATCGGGATGGACGTCGTCGAGGTCGCACCGGCCTACGACCACGGACAAATCACGGCCCTCGCGGCGGCGACCCTGGCCCATGACTACATCTGCCTGCTCGCCGACGCGAAGCGGGAATCGCCATAGCGCGCCCCTGGCGCAACGGCGCGCGGACATCGACCGGCGCCGTGGTGCGCTCTGGGCACCGCGGCGATCGGCGCCTACCCTGGCGCCATCGGTGGCGAACGGATAGCACCGCGGGCGAGTCAGCCAATGAGGTCGGGCCTAGCCAGCAGCGCCCTGGCGCGCGCTGGGCCCGACGCACGACAGAGGCAACAGGGGAAACAGCCATGGCTTATGCCTACGACCCAAGCGCCGCGCCCGAACGGCTCGACGCGTTCTGGATGCCGTTCACCGACAACGAGTACTTCAAGCGCGACCCGCGCATGCTCGTTGCCGCCGACGGTGTCACCCTGACCGCCGACGACGGCCATCAAGTCCTCGACGGCACGGCCGGGCTCTGGTGCGTCAACGCGGGACACGGGCGCAGCGAGATCGCCGACGCCGTCCACAAGCAACTCAGCACACTCGACTACGGCCCGCCGTTCCAGATGGGCAACCCGGCGGCGTTCCGCTTCGCCGAGCGCCTCACCGACTACTTGCCGGACGGCCTGGATCGCGTGTTCTTCACCAACTCGGGCTCCGAGGCCGTCGATTCGGCTCTCAAGATCGCCCGCGCCTACCAGCACGCGCGCGGCCAGCCGGGGCGCTGGCGCTTGATCGGCCGCGAGAAGGCCTATCACGGTGTCAATTTCGGCGGGATCTCGGTTGGCGGCATCGTCAACAACCGGCGCAAATTCGGCCCGATGGTCGCCGGCACCGACCACCTGCCGCATACCCATGACCTCGAGCGTAACGCCTTCTCCCAAGGGCTGCCGCCGTACGGCGCGGAGCTCGCCGATGAGCTCGAGCGCATCGTCAACCTGCATGGCCCGGAGACGGTCGCCGCCGTCATCGTGGAGCCATTCGCCGGCTCGGCAGGCGTGCTGCTGCCGCCGCAGGGCTATCTCGAGCGCCTTCGCGCCATCTGCGACCGCCACGACATCCTGCTCATCTTCGATGAGGTCATCAGCGCCTTCGGCCGCGTGGGCGAGCCCTTCGGCGCCCAGCGCCTCGGCGTCACGCCCGACATGATCACCATGGCCAAGGGCATCACCAACGGTGTGGTGCCGATGGGCGCGGTCGCCGTCCGCCGCGACATCCACGACGCGTTCATGAAGGGTGACGCCCGTGGCCCGGCGATCGAGCTCGCCCACGGCTATACCTACTCGGGCCACCCCACCGCGTGCGCCGCCGGCCTGGCCACGCTCGATATTTACCAGCGCGAGGGCCTGCTCCAACGCGCACGCGAGCTCGAGGCGCACTGGGCGCGCCAAGCGCATACGCTGGACTCGGCGCCCAACGTCATCGACGTGCGGGATTTCGGCCTGGTCGCGGGGATCGAGCTGCAGCCGCGGCCCGGGGCTGCCGGCCACCGCGCCTTCGAGATCTTCCGCCACTGCTTCGACCAGGGGCTGCTCATTCGTGTCACCGCCGATATCATCGCGCTATCGCCGCCGCTGACGATCTCCGAGGCGGAGATCGACCGCATCTTCTCGATGCTCGGTGAGGCCCTGGAGCACAACGCGCGCACCGAGGTCTAGGCGGCGATCCCCGGAGCTTGGACCGACAGGCAGGGTCTGCCGGCCAGCTCCGGACCACATCCGCGCGTGCACGCTACGGCGCCGGTATGATGGATGCGGTCAGGCTTGCGAGGAGGCATCACGGCGATGCGGCTAGGCATATTGCAGTGCGACTCGGTGCGTGACCACCTCCAGCCCGACTACGGGGATTACCCCGATATGTTCCAGCGGCTCTTGGGCCGCGATCACGACCAGCTCGACGTCCGCGTCTACAACCTCACACAGGGCCAGTTCCCCCAGCATCTCGACGCCTGCGACGCGTGGCTATTCACCGGCAGCAAGTGGAGCGTCTACGACTCGGACGACTGGATCGTCCGTGCGCACGAGCTCGTCAAGATCCTCCACGCCGACCGCCGACCCACGATCGGCGTGTGCTTCGGCCACCAGCTCGTCGCCCGCGCCCTCGGTGGCCACGTGGACAAGGCCGCCAACGGCTGGGGCGTCGGCGTCCACACCATGCACGTCTACGAGCAGCGCCCCTGGATGGACCCTGCCCGTAGCGAGGTGCCCCTGCTGGTCAGCCACCAGGATCAAGTGCAACAACCCCCGCCGGGCGCGGAGCATCTCGCCGGTCACCCGTTTTGCCCGTACGATATGTTCCAGATCGGCGACCACATCCTCACGGTGCAGGGCCATCCGGAGTTCCCCAAGGGCTACTCCCAGGCGTTGATGGAGATCCGCCGGGAGACCCTCGGCGAAGACACCTACACCGAGGGGATGGCCTCGCTCGACGGCGACGTCGAGGGCGGCGTCATCGCCTCGTGGATCCACCGGTTCCTGGAGCGGTCACTGGCGGCGCAGTCCAAGCCAGCCGACTCGGCCTAACGCAAAGCCCCGGCGAGTCGCGCGGGTGCTCCATCGCATCGAGTCGAGGGAGGGATTGCCGTGCCCTTTCGTGGATCCGGCCCTTCTGGCCTGCGCTCAACCGCTATCGCTTTTCGCCCCGTAGCGCCCATTGGTCGAGACCACCCTCGCTCGGCCGGGCGCTGCACCTTCCGTCGGCGAATGTTTAGCCTACGTCGATAGGGAAGCCAGTTACCAACGCCTGCCGGCCTTAAGGAACCTCTGATTAATGCGCGATTCCGGTGTCCTGGAATCCTGTAGGTCGGACTTTGATGTCATCCTAACCTCCTTTTATTGCACCCTATCGATAGCAAAAGGAGGTAGCAGTGGCTGATGCGCAGACCAAGGTGGCCAAGCAGCGCCTGCCGGTGTTCGAGCTCGCCGAGACGTTAGGCAATGTCTCGGAGGCGTGCCGGCGCCGCGGCATGACCCGCAACTCGTTCTACGAGTACAAGCGCCGCTTCCAGACGCACGGCCTGGAGGGGCTCAAGGATCTGCCGCCGGTGGCGAAGTCCCATCCGCACAGCACCCCGGAGGCGACGATCGAGCGCGTGGTCGAGGTGGCGCTGGAGCACCCGTCGTACGGCTGCAACCGCCTGGAGGCGATTGTGAAGGCCGAGGGCCACGGGGTCTCGAGTGTCACCATCCAGAACATCCTCAAAGAGCGCGAGCTGGGCTCACGCTACGAGCGCTGGCTGGCGCTCGAGCGCCGCCGGGCCGAGGAGCCGATCGAGCTCGCCGGCGAGCAGATCGCGTTCATCGAGAAGCAAAACCCGTGCTTCCGCGAACGCCACGTCGAGTCGACGCGCCCCGGCGATCTGTTGTCGCAGGACATCTTCTACGTCGGCTATCTCAAGGGTGTGGGCAAGGTGTATTTGCACACTGTGGTCGACACTCATGGCAGCTACGCCTTTGGCTTTCTGCATCCGTCCAAGCAGCCAGAAGCGGCTGTGGCGGTGCTGCACAACGACGTGCTGCCGTTCTACGAGGAGCTCGGACTATCGGTGCAGGCGGTACTCACCGATAACGGACGCGAATTCTGCGGGCGCGATGAGCACCCGTATGAGCTGTATCTCGGGCTCAACGAGATCGAACACCGAACCACTCGGGTGGCCCGGCCGCAGACCAACGGATTTGTCGAGCGCTTTCACGGGGCAGCGCTCGACGAGTTCCGCCGGGTCGCGTTCCGCCAAAACTTCTACGACAGCGTCGAGGAGCTCCAGCGGGACTTCGATGACTGGCTACGCCACTACAACACCGAGCGCCCCCACATCGGCTATCGCAACCAGGGGCGCACCCCATGGGAGACGGTCCAAAAACATCTAGAATCGGAGCCATCCGACACCTACAAGGTGTCAGCGTAGGAGGTTAGGACGACAAGCCATTGCTACCTCCTCTTGCTACCGATAGGGTGCAATAAAAGGAGGTTAGGATGACACCAAACAAGAGCCCGCCGAAGCGGTCCTTGCGGGACGCATGGCGGAAGCGGTCCTTGCGGGACGCATGGCGCACGCGGTTTCGAGGTGCAATCCAACCGACAAACACGAGGGGACTTCCATGAGCCTCACCCAGAAAAACCGAAGCGCCGCGATTCCTGATCTACCATCAGCACGGCGATCCGAACCGCCTGGACGGCAACGGCGCTTGCAAAACGTGCACGTCACTGCACTGGTAACTTACCCTCGCTACCTCACTCCACACCGTGCTTTGACCCCAATGGCCGCTAACCTTGATCAGTATGACCACCTACATGATAGCCTTTAGCAGAATCGCGGGTTACGCTTTCTTCCCCAAGGCGTTCCCCGAGATTCACGTAATCGGTGAAAAGAAAAAGAAACGCTCAGATTGTAACCCGTATAGCCGTAGAACAATCCGGATACATCCCCGGGGCGACAAGGAAAAATAAATGGGGCATCTCCCATGTCTGTTATGGATTTCTTCTCAGCTACAACACGTACAATAAAGCAGCACGCTCCAATAGCGCTAATTATACTAGGAATTCTATCACTTGTAGGACATGCCGCCTTTGTCCTGCACTCGAACATTCCCACATGGGCACAGCTTATTGATAATGCTCTTGCTAACGTGGGAACTGCCATTCTGGGCGCTGGCGTCCTCGGAGCAATAATCAATTCGCAACAGTTCTCCGAAATTTTTCAAAGACGTTTAGCTACTGTCGTATATCGACCTGCCGAAGCAATTGACATTGAGAGACTAAAGATTCTATGGGAAAACCTAACAGAAAGCATCTATTCTCAATCTTTACCTCGATTCTCCCGTCACGCTACTATCCATCTGAAAAAGTATTACCTTGAGCAAGATTTGTGGTATCACTTAGAAGATTTTAATGTTAAACACGATATAAGCGTATACGAAGAAAAACGAGAACTAGCTATTACACACGTTGCTTCTGCGAAGATTGTTGTAGCGCCTGCATACGAAGACGAAGCCGAGTTAACACAAGAAATAAGCTCCGATGGCAAAATCGAACTAGACGGTCTTTGGATCAACAAAACAAAAATAGATCCAAAAGAGTATTGTCATTGGATTGAGAAGACAACGGGGCAAATTCGGATAAAGCTCAAGGAATGGATTAACGAAAGGGATAATGATGGTCACGGAGTCTTACGCATGGAGAGACGCTATATTCTTTATCAGAGTTTAGATAGAGAGCCATACCACTTCGGAACAACCAAGCGTTTTGTAAAAGGATTTACAGTTCAGGCTCATATCAATGAACCCTATTCACTGTACATTAAGGCCACGGGACTCCGTGACACTTTAACTATGGAGGAGATTGCGCCCCACACGAGCGCTGATGGATATAGCACGTGGCAGATAGGAGCCCCACAGGAACTTGTACTACCAGGTCACGGCTACGCATTAATCATCTTGCCCCCGGGACCAGCAGAAGACCCCGACCCGGGGCAGGAATCCTGCTTTGAGTCAGCAGCTGAGCCAGAACGGGGATCGGAATCGGCCGGATAGAGGGGTTGACAGGGCGTTCTCCGACAATAGATGCTCTCTGCGCAGATTGTAGAGATCCGTTCGGCAGGCTTTTGGGTCGTCGTGCTAGCCTGCTAAGTGGGCAGCATGCGAGCAATCTGAAGAAGGAATGGGAGTGAAATCAATGAGTTATGATAGCAAGGAGACGATCTAGGGATAGTTTGTCTTGAGCAACAATGTTGTTTTGACAACAATTGGAAAGCCGGCAGTGCGCGCTGCCGGCTTTTTAATGCCGCCTTTTGCGCCGCCGCATCCTCCCGCGAATCTCCTCTGTGCCCGAGGAGCCACTCCAGAGAGATCTTCGAGCTCTAGGTTTACGCTTGCCAAGGCCCCGGCGACAGCAGGTCGTGGCAGTGCGCTCGTGTCGTTGTAAGGCGGCTCCCTCCGAGGCTTGCACCCATTTGCACGCCTACTGAGCAGCGCTGTGCTCGGTTGGGCGCATCCTCTCAGCTTTCGCCTTAAACGGTATGCGGCTGCGCCTCGGCAGATGAGGGGAGAAATGTTGGGTAGAAGTACAGTCCTACCCTAACTTACTGATTCATGGGAATGTATGGCGGAGAGGGAGGGATTCGAACCCTCGGTACCCGTGAAGGGTACACACACTTTCCAGGCGTGCGCCTTCGACCGCTCGGCCACCTCTCCGGTTTGCTCGATTGTGCTCAGCCTTCGTGCCAGCGCTGACCAATCGCCGAGGCGTTGGCGCGACAACGCCTCGCCGATCCGGCGTGCGCTCGCGATCCACAGCCCCGGATTTCGCTTCGCTCCATCAGGGCTACGGGCTGCGCGCGCCTTGTGCACAGGGCGCGCGACAATAGCCAAACGGGCGGGGGCTGTAAAGCGTCAGCGCGGCGGCATGCGCTCGCCGCGGCCCACGGGGCAGTGGCGGCGCATGCAGCACTCGTCGCAGCGCGGGCGCACCGCGCACGCCTCCTTGGCATGGCGGACGATGAGGCCGTGGTACTCCTTGTAGACGCCCACGTCCGGGCCCAGGGCGCGCTCGAAGGCCGCGCGCAGCTCCTCGTAGCCCTCATTGCCATCGATCACGCCCAGGCGCGCGAAGATCCGGCGGGTATAGGCGTCGACGACGAAGACCGGCCGATCGAAGGCGTAGAGCACGATGTCGTCGGCCGTCTCGCGCCCGATGCCGGTAACACCGAGCAGCGCGCTCCGTAGGGCGTCGGTCTCCCACCGGGCGAGGCCGTCGAGCCCATCATTGTCGACGACGAAACGGCACAACGCCTTGAGGCGCTTGGTCTTGACGTTGAAATACCCGCTGGGGCGGATGAGCTCGCCCAGACGGGCGTCGTCGAGGGCGAGGATCGCCTCGGGCGCCAGGGCCTCCGCCGCGCGCAGATGACCGAGGGCGTACTCGACGTTGCGCCAAGCGGCGTTCTGCGTGAGCACCGCGCCGACGAGGACCTCGAAGCGCTGGTCGGCGGGCCACCATTCCTGCGGCCCATAGGCGGCCATGAGACGGTCGTAGATCGCCCGCGCGGTCTGGCGGTAGAGCCGCATCACCGGCCCGCCGATTTCTTCTTGGACCGCGCGCCGGCGGGCTTGCGCGCGCTCGCGCGCTTGTTGCGGGTGGCCTTGGTCGTGGCCTTCTTCTTGGTGCTGCGGCTCGTGAAGGGCTCCAGGCCCAACGTCTTGTCACCGCCGTCGCGGCCGGCGAGGCGGTCGAGCGCGTCCGCCTCGCCCCGCGACAAGTCCTCGAACCGGCCCGGACGCAACCGCCGCGGCAGCTCGATGGGGCCGAAGCGCACGCGCGTCAGACGCGCGACCTGGCAGCCCACCGCCTCCCAGAGCCGGCGCACCTCGTTGCGCCGGCCCTCGCGGACGACGACGTGGTACCAGTGATTGCTGCCTTGTCCGCCCGCGTCGGTGACGCGCTCGAACCGGGCCGCGCCGTCCTCGAGCATCACGCCATGTGTCAGGCGCTCGAGGGTCTCGGGGCCGACTGCGCCGCGCACACGCACGGCGTATTCGCGCTCGATGCCGGCCGAGGGGTGGGTCAGCGCGTTCGCCGCGGCCCCGTCGTCGGTGAACAGCATCAGCCCCGTGGTGGCGATATCGAGGCGTCCCAGCGACACCCAGCGCCCACGGGCCTCGGGGACGTTGGGCAGTTGCTCGAACACGGTGGCGCGGCCCTCGGGGTCGCTGCGCGTGGTCACCCGCCCCGCCGGCTTGTTGTAGCGTAGCCAGCGCGGGCCCTCCACCCGCTCCACGATGACCCAGTAGCGCCGGCCGCGCACCTCGACCCGGTCGCCCGCCGAGACGGCCGCGCCGAGGGCCACGCCCTGCCCGTTGATGCGGACCTCGCCGTCGGTGATCCAGCGCTCGACCGCACGGCGTGAGCCCACGCCGGCCCGCGCCAGGACCTTTTGGATACGCTCGCTCAACCGGGCAACCCCTCGGTGGATGGGCTCAAAGTAGGGCGCAGCATCCTATCAGAGCCGGGCCCAACGGCGCCGGCTACCCTACCCCCTGAACGATACGCACAAGGTGAACGATTTGACACGTTCACGCCCGCGGCTAGACTAAAACGTGCATTCCTAGGGTAGT
>CAYTWS010000015.1:0-12812 GCA_964442145.1 uncultured Ectothiorhodospiraceae bacterium
TATGGCCGAGGCGCGGACTCCATATGCACGGTGGACGGCGACCCAGCGCGCGCGGCCACCGCCCCAATCAATAACCGGCGTTCCGGCGTCTCGGCATGCCGACGATCTATGGCCCGCATTGCGGGGTACCGCGATGCGGGTGTCGGCGGCGCTGGCGTTACTCGCCCGATTCCAGGGAGCGCGCGAGTGGGTCGAGCGCGTCGAAGATGCGCTCGCTGACGTCCTCGACCTCGCCGGTGCCGTCGACCTCGATGTAGTAGGGTGCGCGGTCGTCGCCCGACTCGTTCCACTTGCGGTAGTAGCCGACCAGCGGCTCGGTCTGCTCGTGGTAGGTATCGAGACGCTGGCGTACCGTGTCCTCTTGGTCGTCCTCGCGCTGGATCAACGGCTCGCCGGTCTCGTCGTCCTTGCCCGCGACCTCGGGCGGGTTGTGCTCGACGTGATAGACCCGCCCCGAGGCGGAGTGGATGCGCCGTCCGCTCATGCGGCGGATGATCTGCTCATCGTCGACGGTGATCTCGACGACCGCATCGATGTCGATGCCCGCCTCGCGCAACGCATCCGCTTGGGCGATGGTGCGCGGGAAGCCATCGAGCAAGAAGCCGTTGGCGCAATCGTCGGCTTGGATGCGTTCCTGCACGAGGCCGATGATGATGTCGTCGGAGACGAGCTCGCCCTTGTCCATGACCGCCTTGGCCTTTTTGCCGAGCTCGGTGCCCGCGTTGACGGCGGCGCGCAGCATGTCGCCGGTCGAGATCTGTGGTACCCCATAGCGCTCGCAGATCGCGGCGGCTTGGGTCCCTTTGCCAGCCCCGGGCGGGCCGAGGAGGATGATACGCATGATGTGGCTCCTTCGGATTGATCTGGGTCGCGGTTACCGGCGCGTCGTCACTCGGGTTGGAACGGGCCCAACCGCCTCGGAACCGCCGCTAGGCAGGGGCGTGCGTACGCGGGCAGGCCGTCGCGGTAGGGCGGATAGTCTTCGCCGGTGACGAGCGGGCGCAGATAGCGCCGGCACGCCTCGGTGAGGCCGAAGCCGTCATCGCTGATGTAGTGGCGCGGCATCGACGCCTCGACATTGGCCACGTCGGAGAGCTCCGCGTGCGCGACATCCCACTCGTACGGGTTGTCGGACAGGCGCCGGATGACGGGCATGACGGCGTTGCGCCCGGCCAGGGCGAATTCCACTGCCGCGCGCCCGACCGCGTAGGCCTGCTCGACGTCGGTAGCCGAAGCGATGTGGCGCGCGCTGCGCTGCAGGTAGTCGGCCACCGCCCAGTGGTACTTGTAGCCCAGTGACTGCTTGATCATCTCGGCGACCTTGGGGCCGGCACCGCCGAGCTGGCTGTGGCCGAAGGCGTCCTTCTCGCCACCTTCGGCCAGCAGGGTGCCGTCGCTGTATTGGGCGCCCTCGGAGACGACCACGGTGCAGTGGCCGTGCTCGCGAACAGCGTGGTCGACCGCGGCCATCACGCGATCGTGATCGAACGCGATCTCCGGGAAGATGATCACGTGGGGCCCGTCGCCCTCGGCGTGGCTGGCGAGACCGCCGGCGGCGGCGAGCCAACCCGCGTGGCGGCCCATGACCTCGAGCACGAAGATCTTGGTCGAGGTCGTCGCCATCGAGGCGACGTCGAGGTCGGCCTCGCGCGTGGACACGGCGATGTACTTGGCGGCGGAGCCAAAGCCTGGGCAGCTGTCGGTGACGGGAAGGTCGTTGTCGACCGTTTTGGGGATACCCACGGCGGTGATGGGGTAGCCCAGCTCCTCGCCGATGCGCGAGACTTTCCATGCGGTGTCGGCCGAGTCGCCGCCGCCGTTGTAGAAGAAGTAGCCGATATCGTGGGCCCGGAAGACCTCGACGAGGCGCTCGTACTCCGCTCGGTTGTCCTCGATCCCCTTGAGCTTGTAGCGCGCCGAGCCGAACGCGCCCGCGGGCGTGTGCCGCAGGGCGCGGATGGTTTCGTCGTCCTCTTGGGAGAGGTCGATCAGGTCCTCGTGCAGCGCCCCGAGGATCCCGTCGCGCCCGGCGAAGACCTGGCCGATCTGGTCGGGATGGCGCCGTGCCGTCTCGATGACACCGCAGGCCGTCGCGTTGATCACGGCCGTGACACCGCCGGACTGGGCATAGAACGCGTTTGGGCCACTCATTGTCGTTGTCGCTCCCGCCGGTCCTGCCAGGCGGCGTCGCCGCCTCGGGTCGGGTCGGGATTGTGCCGTACCGCGTATCCGCTGTCACGGCGCGCTCGGGTGTACCTCAGCGCCCGACCGGCGTAGCCTGCGTAGGCTTCTCGCGCGCCCCATCGCCGTCGAATCGGAGCCCCAAATGCAGCGAGCCGAGCCCGCCTCCGCCGCCCCGGCCAGTGCGTGGCCGAGCCGTCATCTGCTCTGGGGAGCGGCCCTGATCACCGCCTCGGAGCTGTTGTTCGCGACCATGGGTGCGGCGGTCAAATGGGCCGCTGCGGGCCTGCCCCTCGCCATGATCGTGTTCTGTCGAAGCCTGTTCGGCTTGATGCCGTTCCTGCCGTTGCTGTGGCGCGGGGCGGGCCCGAGTCTGCGCCCGACCCCGGGGGTGTGGCCGCTCTATCTCCTGCGCGGTGGCCTCGGCCTCAGCGCCATGGCCTGCTTCTTCTACGCGCTGGCGAATCTGCCGCTGGCCGACGGCATGCTGCTCAAGATGACCGCGCCCGTATTCATGCCCGTCATCGCCGCGCTCTGGCTCGCCGAGCGCCCGTCGCGCGCGGCGATGGTGGCGGTGCCGGTGGGCCTGCTGGGCGTGGTGTTCGTGCTCGACCCCCAAGGGACGTTGGCGCCGGCCGCCCTGGTCGGGCTGGGTGGCGGCCTGCTCGCCGGCTGGGCCAAGGTCTCGGTGCGCCGTCTCACGCGCACCGAGCCCGCGAGCCGCGTGGTCGTCGGTTTCGCCGTCATCGCGACCCTGTTGAGCGCGCCCGTGGCGTTGTGGTCGTGGCAGTGGCCGAGCCCGTTCCAGTGGGCGCTGCTGGTGACGATCGGGCTGTGCGCCGGGGCAGGGCAGTGGCTGCTCACGCGCGGCTATCAGGCGGCCTCGCCGGGCCAGATCGGGCCGTTCACCTACACCTCGGTGCTCTTCGCCGCCGCCTATGGCGCGCTGCTATGGGGCGAGATGCCCGACTGGGCCTTCGCCGCAGGCGCGATCCTCATCGCCGCCGCCGGCGTGCTCGCCCTCCGCCGCGACGCCCCGCGGGCGGCCGCGAGCACGGAGGAAACGTAGCTATCGAATACCGAGAACCACGAATGAACACGAATATTCGTAAATGGGTTCTCGCAGCTCGGTAGGAGCTACGCTGACGTCTTAGTAGCTCAGCGAGTGCCTCATCACGAAGAGAGCTCAAGAGTACATACGTAACTCAGGCTTTTACACCGAAGGGCACGCCCCACTGGCGTCCCAGCAAAGTCCCCCATGGCATGACGTAGCGTCCAAGCAGACATTCGTGTCCATTCGTGGTTCTACCCAGCCTAATCGAAGGCGAAGAAGCGTCGGGCGGTCTCGGTGGTCGCGGCGGCGAGTGCCACGGGATCGTCGCCGCGCGCCGCGGCGATGGCGTTGACGATGTGGGGCAGATAGGCCGGCTCGTTGCGCCGGCTCTTGGGCTTGGGGCGCAGGTCGCGCGGCAGGAGGTAGGGCGCGTCGGTCTCGACCATCAGGCGCTCGGCCGGGATCTTGTGGATGAAGCTGCGCAGGTGGCGTCCGCGGCGCTCGTCGCAGAGCCAGCCCGTCACGCCGATGTGGCAGTCCAGCGCCAGATAGTCGTCGAGCTCGGCCTCGGTGCCGGTGAAGCAGTGCACGACGATGGCGCTGATGTGCTCGCGCCACGGTCGCAGCACCGCCATGAAGCGCTCGTGGGCGTCGCGCTGGTGGGCGAATACGGGGAGGCCCGTCTCGGCAGCGAGGGCGAGCTGCTGCTCGAACACTTGCTCTTGGGTCGCGCGCGGCGAGAGATCGCGGTTGAAGTCGAGGCCGGCCTCGCCGATGGCCGTCACCGCGGGCTTGGCCGCCAATGCGCGCAGGCGTTCGGCGAGATCGCTGGGCGCCTCGTCGGCCATGTGCGGATGGGTGCCGGCCGTGGCGCGAAAACGATCGGGCTGCTCGCGCGCGAGCGCGGCCGCGGCCTCGCTCGAGTCGGCGTCTGCGCCCGTGATGACCATGCGCCCGACACCGGCGTCGGCGGCGCGGGCGGCGACGTCGTCACGGTCGGCCTCGAACGCCTCGTGGGTGAGATTGGCGCCGATGTCGACGAGCTGCATGGTCTTGGGTCCGTGACTGGGGAAGCCGGCGCGATGATACGGATTTGGGCAGCTGCGGCAATCTCACACCGTCGGCCCCCGCCGCGCGCCTCCGGTGCCGGTGCGGTGGTACTGGGGGATCAGGCGCGTCACCCGTTGGTGCGAGCGCCCGGTTATGCGGCATAAGTAGCGCACAATCAGGCCCTTATCGGTCTTGGCCAGGCGCGTGTAGCCGAACTGGGCCAGTGTCTCGGCGACGAAGGCGTAGGCCGCCTCGCGCTGACGAGCTTCCGTACCGAGCGCGTCGCTGGTGTCGACAAACGCGCGCACCTGCTCCCGTGTCCGGCGCGCTCGGGTCTGCAGCGCTACGACCATCCTCCAATGATCCCAACTCCGCCGCCGTGAGACGCATCCGTGGGTGGGAGCCCGGCCTCTGGCCTCTGTCGCGGCTTCCCTCTCGTTGGACGAGGTGCGGATTTGCAAATGAGAATGGTTCTTACTAATATACGCAGCTCTGCGCGAACTCCCACAACCAAACCCAATCCATGGAGCGAGCCATGAGCACGAACAAGACCGCATTGGCCTGCGCCGTCGCCTTGGCAACGACGGGTCCTCTCGCCAGCACTGCGGCCGCGCAAGCCGACGAAGAGCGCATCCAGCGCCTGGAGCAACAGGTCGAGGCGCTATCCGAGGCGCTGGAGTCGCAATCCGGCGGTGGCGGCGGCAGCGACACGACCGTCAATGGCTACGGCGAGATCCACTACAACAACTTCGATCCCGACGATGGCAGTGAGCCAGCGTCCCAGGTCGACTTCCACCGCTTCATCCTGGAGATCGGTCACGAGTTCAACGACGACACCCGGTTCTACTCCGAGCTCGAGTTCGAGCACGCCGTTCTCGAGCCCGAGCTAGAGACGGACTCAAGCGGCGGCAACGTCACCAGCGCCGAGCTCGAGAACGAGGGCGAGCTCAAGCTGGAGCAGGGCTACGTGGAGTTCGACCTGAATCAAAACCACCGGGTGCAGACGGGCCTGTTCCTGATGCCCGTGGGCATCATCAACGAGAGTCACGAGCCGCCCACGTTCTACGGCGTCGAGCGCAACCAAGTCGAGTCGACCCTGCTGCCGTCGACCTGGGCCGAGACGGGCGCGCTGCTCAAGGGCTCGCTAGGCAGCGGCCTGAGCTATGACTTCGGTGTGCACACCGGGCTCGACAGCCCGGGCGGCGTCATCGAGGACGGCGTCGGCCTGGCCGCCGAGCAGCGGGCCGAGACCTTCGCTACCACCGGGCGCCTCAAGTACACCGGGATAGCCGGCCTGGAGCTCGCCGGTAGCGTCAACTTCCAGAGCGACCTGTCGCAGGACCGCAGCGGCAACAACGCCGACTCGGCGACGCTGGCCACTGCGCACGCGCGCTACAACATCGCCGGGCTCGAGGTGACCGCATTGGGCGCTAACTGGAGCGTCGACGGTACGGTCGCCGATGCTGCCGAGAGCCAGTCCGGGGGCTACCTCGAGGCGGCCTATAAGCCGGTCGACAGCGTCGGCGTGTTCGTGCGCCAGAGCACGGAGTCGATATATACCGGTAGCGAGGTCGAACGCAGCACGACCACGGCGGGGATCAACTTCTGGCCCCATCCCGATGTCGCCCTCAAGCTCGATGTCCAGGAGCAAGAGGCCGACCAAGACGCGAATGCCACCGACAGCATCAACGCCGGCATCGGCTGGCAGTTCTAAGGCACAATCACCATCCCCTGTTGCCCTAGCGGGCCCTTGCCGCCGCCGGTCGGTTACGGCCGGCGGCGGCCGCTTTTCGCGGAGACGGTGACGCGATGCTTCGACGGATCCTCCTCGTCTGCGCCTGCGCTCTCGCCCTGCCGGGCCCCGCGGCGGCGGAGGACGTCTACCTGGCGCCCGAGCGCTTCGTCGAGCGCGCCTTCGACGGTGAGGCCCCCGAGCCACAGGCGGTCTGGCTCGCCGGGGCGACCCGCGATGCGGTCGAGAGCATCCTCAACCACGACTACGGCGGGGCGCGCATCCGCTATTGGGGTCGCGATGACCGGACCGCTTGGATACTCGAGGAGATCGGCAAGCACGAGCCGATCACGACGGGGCTGATCGTCGACGGCGGCGCCATCCAGCGCATCCGCGTGCTCATCTACCGTGAGCCGCGCGGCTGGGAGGTGCGCCGCGAGGTCTTCCTCGAGCAGTTCGAGGGCGCCGAGCTGGTCGAGGGCCGCCAGCTGGACCGCTCCATCGACGGTATCAGCGGCGCCACCCTGTCGGTCCGGGCCCTCACCAAACTGGCGCGCTTAGCGCTCTATCTCCACGACCACGTCACGAGCCAAGGCTCGTGAGCCGAGGCAACCGCCACCGCTGGAGCCTGCGCCTGACGCAGTGGCACCGCTGGGCCGGTATCACCGCGGCCCTGCTCGTTGTCGTGCTCGCCAGCACCGGACTGGCGCTGCAACACGCCCCGGCGCTCGGGCTCGACCGCAGCCCCGTCGGCGCGCCCATGGTGGCGCGCGCGCTCGGTATCGATGCGGGCACGGTGCGCGCTTTCCGCGTGGGCGATGCGTGGCTGCTGGGCACCCGGGACGCAATCTACCTTGATGGGCGACTCGTGGCGTCAATCTCCGAGCTGCCGAGCGGTGCGATCGATACGCCGTTCGGACTGGCCGTCGCCGCTGGCGGCGATGTCCTCCTGTTGGACAACGAGGGCAATCTCCTGGAGCGCCTGCGCGCCGACGGCGCCTTGCCGGGCGGGGTACAGCGGCTCGGGCGAAGCGATGACGGGCGCCCGGTCGTAGAAACGAGCGAGGGAAGATACCGCCCGCGACGCCGCTGGCTGGCGTTCGCGACGCTCGACGGCGAGGTCCGCGCGTGGTCCAGCGCCACGAAGCCACCTGAGCCACTGGCGCGCCGGGTGCGACGCCAGCAGCTGGCGCAGGCGGTCACATGGGAGCGGCTGTTACTGGAGGTGCACTCGGGCCGGATCGCCGGGCAAGCGGGCGTGCTCATCATGGATGCCGCCGCCGTTCTGCTCCTCGTGCTCGCGTTGAGCGGGGTCTATCTATGGTGGCGACGCCGGTGAGGGCGGCGCCGGTGCGAGCGCTCGCGGTGACGATCGCCGCCGTCGGACTACTCAGCGCGTGCAGCGAGTCGCCGAGCGCTGCCGACCGGGCGCGATTTCGCGCGCTCGGGACGGCGGTGACGCTCGAGGTGTACGCGCCCACCCAAGATACAGCGCGCCGCGCGCGCGATCGGGCACGGGCAGTGATCGAGCGCGCCCACCATGAGTGGTATCCCTGGCGGCCGGACTCGACGCTCGCCCGCATCAACCGTGCCCTGGCCGCGGGTGAGCGAGCGCACGCCCCGACCCAGTTGATCCGGCTGTTGCGCCGAGCGCGCCGCCTGGAGCGCGCCAGCGGGGGCCGATTCAACCCCGCCATCGGCGGCCTCATCGAGCTTTGGGGGTTCCACGAGCCGCCGCCGTATAGCGAGCCACCCCCCGAGGCCAGCGCCGTGCGCCGTTTGGCCGAGCGTCGGCCGAGCAC
Organism: uncultured Ectothiorhodospiraceae bacterium; assembly: GCA_964442145.1. Taxonomy (GTDB): domain Bacteria; phylum Pseudomonadota; class Gammaproteobacteria; order XJ16; family Halofilaceae; genus Halofilum. The sequence continues at coordinate 7,820 of CAYTWS010000015.1, forward strand.
GCGAGACTTGCGCCTTGGCCGAGATTCGGTGGCCAGCGACAACCCGGCCGTACAGCTCGATTTGGGGGCGATCGGCAAGGGCGCTGCCGTCGACCGCGCGCGACGCGCTCTCGCACGGGCCGGCGCGTCGACCGCCCTAGTGAGCGCAGGCGGCGACTTGGCCGCGCTCGATCAACGTGGCGATCGGCGCTGGCGTGTTGGCCTACGCGATCCCGGCGGCGGTGTCCTGGCGACCCTCGAGCTGCGGGCGGGCGAGGCCGTTTTCACCTCGGGCGACTATGCGCGGCACCGCGAGGACCCCATTAGCGGCGAGCGCCTCGGCCATGTGCTTGACCCGCGCACCGGTTTCCCCGCGCAAGGGGCGGTTCAGGCGACCGCCGTAGCCACCAGCGGTGCGCGTGCCGACGCAGCCGCCACCGCGCTGCTTGTCGCCGGTGCCGCCGACTGGTGGTCCGTGGCACGCTCGATGCGCCTACGTCACGCCCTGGTCATCGGCGCCGAGGGAACGGTGTACACCAACCTCGCTCTTGCGCGCCGGCTGCGTTTCCGCGACGGCCGGCCCGAGGATTGGGTAGTTCGCGCCCTCTACTCGACGCTTGCCCGAACGCCCCGGGCAAACGCCGACGCCCGGCACGGCGAGCCAAGTGTGGCGAATGGCGAAACGACCAGCGTGGCGAGGGACTGGATACGTCGTGGCCTCCTGGCACGCGCTCGCCGGGCTTTGCGTCGACCTTGGCGCATTGGTTACATCGGGGAATACGGAAAGCGAGTCGGCCAACGCCGCTCTCGAGATTGAGGTCGATTACGCGGTTTGGCGCCACCGATTCGAGTTGTCCGGCTACCGGGCTTCTGGATCGATCTTAGCGAGCCTCGCGCCTTCGCGAGACTGCGTCGTTCTCAGCCACCGCCGTAGCAGGGCGGTGAGGCCGGTGCACCCCGGCGCTCGGCCCATTCATCGGGGGTGTAGGTGTGCAGCGCGAGGGCGTGCACGGGGCCGCTGATCTCGTCGGCGAGCGTGCGATTGACGCTGCGATGGCGTTCCAGAAGGCGCTGCCCCTCGAAGGCGCTGGCGACGAGTGTCACGCGGAAATGCGTCTCCGAGCCCCTCGGCACGTTGTGCTGGCCGCTCTCGTTGACGACCTCGAGGTGCTCGGGGGCAAACGCGCTCGCCAGCTCGCGCTCGATTCGGCCTTGGACGGGCGAGGATTCGTGCTCGGTCATACGGCGAAGCCTAGCATCGCCGTCTCCAGCGCCCCAAGGCTCCCGGCGCGCGCCGTCGATCGAGCGTTGTGCGTGGGAGAGTAGATCCAACGGAGGCTGTAGCCGGGATCTGGGGACTGTATCGGCGTAATCGGGCATTGCCGGGCCTCGACCGAGGGCCTGAGCGCGCGAGGCGGCGACGGGCGCGCCGATCCGCTACCGGCGGATCGCTGCGCTGCGTGCGAGACCCGGGTGCTCGCGTCGGTCGCGGTGCCTAGCGCGAGGCGGCGCGACGAGCAGGCCGCCGGTTGCACCGGATGGACCAGCCGCATCCGCTTCGCTCCATCCCAGCTACGGTCGAACGGGGGGGGGGAGACGGGGCTTGGGCGTATTCCTCTCCCCGATTCCGCCTTGGGCTCCATCTGGGCTACCCGGGGTACCACAAAAAGAAAGGGCGCCCGGTGGGCGCCCTTTCTCCAAAGCTTCGACTCGTGGAGCGAGATTAGAAGCTGTGCTGCATACCGACCGTGAAGACGTCGGCACCGGTGTCGTCCGACAGCGAGACCGACTCAACGTCGGTATAGACGGACGTGCGGCTAGACATCTCGTGCGACAGGTGCACGTAGATCTGCGAGTCGATGTCAGCCGTGCCGCCGCTGCCGTCATCGGCGCTCGCACTTCCGAGCGAGGCGGTCAAGCTCGTGCCGCCACCGAAGTCGAACCCGCCGGTGATCTGACCGCCACTCGGATCGGAGCCATCGCCATCATCTTGGTCGACCGTGATGTACGACAGGCCCACCCACGCCGGGCCGGCGGAGAACTCGCCGCCGAGGCCAATCGCGGAGGGATCAGCCGTGGTGGCACCTCCGGCCGTATCGCTGTTGCTCTCGGAGTAGTAGAAGCCGTTGACCTTGACCGGACCGAAGGTGCCTTGCGCACCGACGGTGACATGGTCGAGCGTCTCCTCGTCGTTCACCGGTGCGCCGTCATCGTCTGTGGCGGTACCAGTGGCTCGATTATCGTCCTCGAAGCCGGCCTCGACGGAGAAGCTGAACGGATCGCTACCGTAACCACCACCGCCGTAGGAATACTGGATCGAGTTATCGATCCGCAGGCCGCCGGCGACATCATCGAGCCCAGTGGAGCCCGTCAGGTAGTTGTAGGTGAACGAGCCGTTCGACGGGGTACGCCAAATGTTCCAGCCGCTGTACTCATAAACCGCCGACCAGATCGTGCCAAGGCGGACGCTACCGAAGTCCCCGCTGAGCCCGAGGTAGCCCAAGCGGGTGTCGATGTCGCTACCCTGGTTGTTGATCCCGTCGAAATTGGTGCCGAACTCCCAGCGATACTCCGCCGAGAGCCCGCCGCCGAGATCCTCGCTGCCGCGGATCCCGAAACGGGACTCCCAGCCGTCATTCATGGTGAAGCCGGTCTCGTCACCGTTGCTGTTGAAGAAGTAGCCAGTGCTCGGCGCCCCATCATCACTCACGCTCGTGTTTTGGAGCTGGAGACCCATCTCGCCGTAGACCTCGGGCTCGGCTTGGGCCGCACTGAACGGCGCAGCGATCGCGCCGGTTACGGCGAGTGCGATTGCGGATTTCTTCATATTCATTGGCAAACCATCCCTCTTGATGTGTTTGGACAGAAGCTTCTGTGGCCTACACAACCTGTGGCGTGAAAACCACAAAAAAGACCCGGTTATGCGGTGTTGCTCAAAAGCGACAACCGGGGCGGACCCTGTTGTCGTCAAGCTACCCGCTTACGGGTTAGCTCGTACCCTAATCAAAAGACGGCGCCGGTTCAACAACCCCAGCGCCGCCCTGCGCGCAACGGCCGCGGGCGCGTCGTTGTTTTTTTACAACAGAGACGGTCGTGCTTACCCGCCTTGCAGCAGGTCGTTGTCCTCATAGTAGAGCTGGGCCCCGGGATGGCGCGGGACCTCGATGGCGTCGGTGCCACGGGCCATGCCGGCCGGGCTCAGATCGGCCAGGGCGCGATGCCAGGCGGCGAAGTCGTCGAGGTTTTGGAATATCGCCTCGGTGACCTCGAGCACGGTGCTGCGCGGCGTGTTGGTCGACGACAGGAACATGGCGGTGACGCCGTAGGTCTGGACCTCGCGCGAGACGCCGCTATAGGCGTCCGCCGGGATGACGGTGCTGTTGTAGTAGTCGGCCTCGCGCACCAGGCGGTTCACCGCCGGACCCGTGACGTCGACGAGCTGGCCGCCGCAGTCCAGTGCCTGCTTGACGCCACCGTGGGGATGGCCCGTGATGAACACGCCGGCATCGATATCGCCCTCGCACAGGGCGCCGGCCTGGACCCCGGCATCCATGTCGGTCGCCTCGGCGAAATCGGCGTCGGTCCAGCCGAGTGCGTTCATCAACGAGCGCATACTCGCGCGCTTGCCCGAGCCCTCGGGGCCGATGTTGACCCGCTGGTTGCGCAGGTCTTGCACCGTGCTAATGCCCGTATCCGGGGCGGCGACGATGGTGACCGACTCCGCGTGCAGCGCGAACACACTGCGCAGGCCCGAGAAGCCTTCCGTGTCCGAGAAGGTCCCCGCGCCCCTGTAGGCTTGCTGCGCGAGGTCGGCCTGGGCGAAGCCGAACGCGCGCTCGCCCTGGCGCAGGGCGTTGATGTTGTCGACGCTGCCGGCCGTGCTGGCGACGGTGCAACGGATCTGGTGGTCCGCCCGGCCTGCGTTGACGAGCTCGCACACGCCACCGCCTGCGCGGTAATACACCCCGGTGACGTTACCGGTGCCCACCGTGATGAACGCTTGCGCTGCCCAGGCGGTCGCGGCAACGGTGGTGAGGGCGAGTGCGACGAGCGCGACGATGGTGCCGCGTTGGCTGATCGATCGGGCCATGGGGGACTCCCTCGCTGGCTTGTTGGCTGCGTTGTAGTGGCGCGTATTGTAACGGACGCGGATGACGAAGCCAGACCGCGCCTGTGCCTGCCGGGGACCCGAACCGTTGGTGCGCAAGATCATCCACATCGATATGGATGCGTTCTACGCGGCCGTCGAGCAGCGCGACCGCCCGGCGTTGCGCGGGCAACCGGTGGCCGTCGGCGGTGCACCCGAGAGGCGTGGCGTCGTGGCGGCCGCGAGCTATGAGGCGCGCCAGTTCGGCGTACGCTCGGCGATGCCGTCGGCGCGTGCCGCGCGGCTTTGTCCCGATCTGGTCTTCGTACGCCCGCGCTTCGACACCTATCGGGCCGTGTCCGAATCGATCCGGGCCATTTTCCGGCGGTTCACAGCAAGGATCGAGCCGGTCTCGCTCGATGAGGCCTACCTCGATGTCTCGGATAGCGGCGCTGCGGGCGGTTCCGCCACGCTGATGGCGCGCGAGCTCAAGCGCCTGATCCGCTCGGAGACGGGGCTCACGGCTTCGGCCGGGGTCTCCTATAACAAGTTCTTGGCCAAGCTCGCCTCGGACCAGGACAAGCCCGACGGGCTGTTCGTCATCGAGCCGGGGCAGGGACCGGATTATGTCGCCGAGCTCGACATCCAACGGCTGCACGGCGTGGGGCCGGCGACGGCGCGGCGCTTGCGCGAGGCGGGCATCCATACCGGTGCCGACTTGCAGCGCTGGTCGCGTGAGGCCCTGGTCGCGTGGCTCGGGCGCGCCGGCGACCACTACTACGGGCTCGCGCGGGGCCGTGACGACCGCCCGGTCGATGCCACGCCGGCGCGGCGCTCGGTGGGCCAGGAGAACACCTTCGCCGACGACCTCACCGATGCCGCCGCCATGCAGGCCGAGCTCGAGCGCTTGGCGGCGAAGGTCGCCGA
>CAYTWS010000016.1:0-12341 GCA_964442145.1 uncultured Ectothiorhodospiraceae bacterium
CCCGCGCGTGATCGACGACGAGACCAAGGCCGAGATGCGCCGCATCCTCGACGAGATCCAAAGCGGGGAGTTCGCGCGCGAGTTCATCCTGGAGAACCAAGCGGCGGCCCCCGTGCTCAAGGCGAATCGCCGCCTCGCCGACAACCACGAGATCACACGCGTCGGTGACCAACTGCGCTCGATGATGCCGTGGATCGCGGCGTCCAAGATCGTCGACAAGTCGAAGAACTAGGCGCGACATCGATCCCCGGTCGCCCGAGCGGTTGGGCGGCCGGGGCGGAACCGTGATTTGCGACTCCTGCGACTGTTTCGCTTGCCGTTCGCGCTCGCCATTGTCGGCGCGCTGGCGGCGGGTGTGGCGGGCTATTGGCTCTTGGCTGGCGTGGCGTTGGCGGCCGCTGGCGCGGTAGGGGTGCTCGGGCGCAATCCGTTGCGCGAGGTCCCCTCGCTGCCGCTCGGCATCGTCAGCCCGATCGATGGCCGGGTCACCGACATCGCGTATGGTATCGATCCGTTTCTCGAGCGCGACGCACTGTGCGTGCGGCTCCAGCAGGGCCTGTTGGCACCCGCGGTGCTGTGTAGCCCGACCGAGGGCCGGGTGTGTCAGATTTGGGCCGGCCCGGACATGCCGGGCTCGGAGATTGGAGACCGCATCGCCATCCACTTGCGAACCGACGAGGACGACGATGTGGTGCTCGTCGTCACCAAGGCGTACGGCCTGCATGGGCCGCTGGCTTGGTCGGTCCAGCCCGGTGAGCGCGTCGGCCAGGGCCAACACCGGGGGCTGGCGGGCTGGGGGCGGCGTGTGAGCCTCTACGTCCCGGAGGAGAGCCAGCCTGCGGTAGAATCGCACGACCGGGTACGTGCCGCGGCGAGCCTCGTCTGTGAGCTCGTGCACGCGGACTAAGGAGCGCGCCATTGTCCAGCCTCGATATGACCAAAACCCGCCGCGGCATCTATCTGCTGCCCAGCCTATTCACCACGGGCGCACTTTTCGCGGGCTTTTACGCGATCATCGAGGGCCTCAAGGGCAACTTCCCCACCGCCGCCATCGCCATCCTGGTGGCCATCGTGCTCGATGGCTTGGATGGCCGCGTCGCCCGCTTGACCCAGACCCAAAGCGAATTCGGCGCCGAATACGACAGCCTCTCCGACATGGTCTCGTTCGGCGTCGCCCCTGCTTTGATCGTCTACGAGTGGTCCTTGGCCGGCGTGGGGGCGATCAGCGGCGGCGGCGGCGAGCTCGGTTGGCTCGCGGCCTTCGTCTACGCCGCATGCAGCGCGCTGCGCCTGGCCCGCTTCAACACCCAGGTGGGCAAGACGGACAAGCGCTTCTTCCAGGGGCTGGCGAGCCCGTCGGCGGCGGCGGTCGTCGTCGGCATGGTGTGGTTCACGCACGACCTCGGGGTCGAGGGCCCGAGTCTCTGGGTGGTCTCGCTGGCGGTGACGATCGCCGCCGGGCTATTGATGGTCACCAGCATCCCCTACTACAGCTTCAAGGACCTCGGCACGGCGCGGCGCGTGCCGTTCATCGTGAGCCTGGCGGTGGTGCTGCTGTTCGTATTCATATGGATCGATCCGCCGACGGTCATCTTCGGTGGATTCGCCTTGTACGCCTTGTCGGGGCCGGCGTGGTGGGGCTATCGCCGGATCACCCGTTTGCGGCGCCGGGGCGTGGGCCCAAGCCGCGACCCGGGCGAGGGTGCGGGCTCGGCGGACGAGGATCGAGCCGAGTGAACGCAGGCGCCGGCCGAGGGTCGCGCCAGCGGGCCCGATCGGGGCGAGGCCCGGGCAAAAAAAAGGCGGGCCGGAGGCCCGCCTTAGCCCCTGGGAAGGGGGAGGGGGATGGTCGTCGAAGGGGCGGGACACCGCCAGTGCGTGGGTCACCCCTTGCTGACGATCCGTTGAGACCGCACGCGCACACGTCAGTGGCGCAGCGGGCTCGAGCGTTCGGCTGGCGGCGTTGCCGCTGTTCCTCTCGATGCCAGTTTCGACTCTCGCAGGATGGCATGGTCGCCGTCTGTGCGGCGCACAACATTCGGCCTGGCGTCAGACGTATGGAGTGGCTGGTGCGGGCACCGGCCGGGCCGTCCGCCCATCGGGACAATGCGCCTCGAGCTATACCGGCTCCAGGGGGCTTACAGCTACCCCATCAGGCGGGCGTAGGCCTCGCGGTCGGCCCAATAGCACGCGCAGCTCGCCGCCTCTAGGCCGGACCGGTCGACGATGGTCAGGGAGCCGCGGTTGTAGTGGATCAGTCGCCGCCGCTGGAGCGCCGAGGCGGCTTTCGTCACACCCACACGGCGCACGCCCAGGATATAGGCGAGGAACGCATGGGTGACCGCGAAGGTATCGCGGGCGACGCGATCGTGCGTCATCAGCAGCCAGCGCGCGAGGCGCGCCTCGAGCACGTGGAAATGGGTGCACAAGGTCGTCTGGGCCAGCTGGACGAGCGTCACATAGAGATAGCGTTGGACCACTGCGTGGACACCGCGCTGAGTTGCAAGCGCGTGCTCGAACGTGCCCGCCTCCATGCGCAGCGCGGTCCCCGCACCTTGCACGCGGGCGTGAGTGGCCGACTGGGCCACGCCCAGGCTCAGCGTTGCCCCCAACATGCCGTCGCAGCCGACCAACCCCACCTGGAGGTTGGCGCGCTCCTCATCGCCGGTGACGACCGAGATGAGGCTGTCCAGCGGGAAGTAGACGTGATTGAGGGGGCTGTCTTGCTTGGCGAGGGTCTCGCCGAGCGCGAGCTCGACCCGTTCGGTCGCCTCGGCGAAGCGTTCTCGCTCGGGGGACTGCACGGCCGCCAATAGACGATTGGCGCTGGCCGCGAGTGGCTGATGGGACACGTTGGCTCTCCGGCCCAACGTCGCCGTTTCCTGGATACGCTGAGCGCCGCGCAAGTCGGCTGCAGTGCCGCCGTTGCGAGCCCGGAATCCGGGCATACGGCCAGTGTGCGCTTCATGGACGGCCGTGTATGCATGCGATCGCACATAGCCGGGTGGGTAGCCGGCCATCGGCTGGCGCGGGCGGGGTGGCCCGGGGATTGCGGACGAGCGCCATGCGCACGCCACGGGCCGGGGAGGTCGGCGGGTGAGCGGCCCCGGCCCCCCCCGTTCAGCGGGCGATCTCGTCCGGCAGCAGGCGGTCGTACTCGCGCTTGACCACGCGATAGCACTCGCACGTGCGCTCCTCGAGCCCCTCGCGCCCCGTGATCGTGATGTGACCGCGGTGGTAATTGATCAAGCCCGCTTTTTGCAGCTTGCCCGCGGCGTCGGTGACGCCTTCGCGGCGCACGCCCAGCATGTTCGCGATGAGCTCCTGCGTCATATAGAGCTCGCGCGAGGCCAAGCGATCGTGACTCAACAGCAGCCAGCGACACAGCTGCTGGTCCAGCGTGTGGTGGCGGTTGCACACGGCCGTCTGCGCCATTTGCGTCAGCAAAGCCTGGGTGTAGCGCAGCAGCAGCCGCTGCATGGGCCCGCCGCGATAGAATGCATTCTTGAGGACATTGCCCGGCAGCCGGAAGGCGTAGCCGCCCGATTGCACGACCGCGCGGCTGGGCGTGCTCTCGCCGCCCATGAACAGCGAGACGCCGACGATGCCCTCGAAGCCGACGACCGCGATCTCGGCCGAGCCGCCGTCCTCCATGACGCACAAGAGCGACACGATCGAGTCGATCGGGAAATAGACGTGGCGCATCTCGATATAGGGCTCGCAGATCGAGTCCCCGAGCGGCAGGTAGACGAGCTCGAGCTGATCCACGATCTCTTCGTACTCCTCGCGGGGCAGGGTCGCGAGGAGGTGATTACCCGCTGGAACGTATTGTTCCGTCATAACGTAACGCTCCACTCCTTCGCATAGTGTGACGCAAAGAACGGGTCTTGGGGCGCCGGATAGGCCTAACTGCAGAAGTTTGTATGTTCGTCATCGAACATAGTGTAGCAGGTTAGCGCCCGACACGACGCTATTGCCGAGCTCGCCGGCGGGCCCTTTTGCCGACAACCTCGCCCCGACGCGAAGTCTGCTCGGGATGGTCGCCGCGGCTCTGTGCGACATCGAACATACGCCCACGGCCCAGGGGACGTTGGCCGCTCTTGATCGCCCGGGGCCGTCGGCGCAACGTAGCGGGCACGGCACAACCGGGGCTCCAGCAATGCGACGCTTTGCCGATCAGGGCGGAGTCGAGTGGACGGTGGCGCTGTCGGCCGGCTCCTACGGCAATATCACGCTGATGTTCTGCGCCCGTGGTGACACCAGTGTCTATTGGATCGCGCTCGAGGCGACCACGGCCGCCGAGGGGGAGTCGATGCTGGCGGCGCTCTCCGACGACGAGCTGCGCGCGCGCTTGGCCGACGCCGAGGCCTGGGTCTAGGGCCTGTTAACACTTCCCGCGGTCGCCGCGCCTTGCCTTGCCCCACACAGGCCCCGCCGCGGCGACCGCGGGAAGTGTTAGCAGGCCCTAGTGCGAGCCCAGTCCGCATAGCGCCACGGGTGCGTGCATTGCTATACTCGCGCGGCCATCCCGCCCCGGCCGGGGCCGACCGCGTCCAAACAGGGTAGTCGACGATGAGCACGAATGAGCTGATTTCCACCGCGCACGCGCTGGTCGAGCCGGGCAAGGGCCTGCTCGCCGCCGACGAGAGCAACAACACGATCGCCAAGCGCTTCAAGGAGATCGATCTCGAGTCCACCGAGGACACGCGCCGCGCATACCGGCGCCTGTTGCTGACGGCGCCGGGCATCGAGCAGTACTTGAGCGGTGTCATCCTGTTCGACGAGACCATTCGCCAGAGCGCCGCCGACGGCACGCCGCTGCCACAGGTGCTCGCCGACAAGGGCGTCATCCCCGGCATCAAGGTCGACAAGGGCACGAAGGCGCTGGCCGGCTTCCCGGGCGAGAAGGTCACCGAAGGCCTCGACGGGCTGCGCGAGCGCCTCGAGGAGTACCGCGGCCTGGGCGCGCGCTTCGCCAAGTGGCGCGCGGTGATCGGCATCGGTGAGGGCATGCCGACCCAAGCGTGCATCGAGGCCAATATGCACGCGCTCGCGCGCTATGCCGCGTTGTGCCAGGAAGCCGGCTTGGTCCCGATCGTCGAGCCCGAGGTCCTCATCGACGGCGACCACACCATCGAGCAGTGCCGCGCGGCCACGGCCGAGACCTGGCAGCAGCTCTACACCCAGATGGTTCGCCAGCGCGTCCTGCTCGAAGGCTCGCTTCTGAAGGCGTCGATGGTGCTGTCGGGCAAGGATTGCCCCGACCAGGCGGGCGTCGAGCAGGTGGCCGAGGAGACCGTCGCTCTGGCACGCCAGTTCGTGCCTGCCGCCGTGCCCGGTATCGTGTTCCTCTCGGGCGGGCAGACGCCGGTGCGCGCCACCGAGCACTTGAACGCCATGAACAATCTCGGCGAGCAGCCCTGGCGGCTCGGCTTCTCCTACGCCCGCGCCCTGCAGGGGCCCGTGCTGCACGCCTGGCGCGGCCAGGACGGCAACGCCGAGGCAGCACAGCGCGAGCTCGTCGAGCGTGCGCGCCTCAACAGCGAGGCCATGCTCGGGCGCTACTCCAGCGATATGGAGCGCGCCGCGTAACGAGGCGACACCGAGCCGGGCCGCTGCCGCGACGCGGGCGCCGGATCGTGCCCGATCGGCCCCGTCGAGACTCGCTCGCGGCCGCGGCAGTGCTCCCTCCGCGCGTACGCCCTCGTGGCCACTATCGCTGCCTGCATGAGCGCTGATCCCACCCATCCAAGCACGTGCCCGCGCGCTGCCACGCCCGCACGCGGTCGCGCCGTGCAGCCGTGAGCCTCGACGAGACGAGTGAGGCGGCTCCCAGCGGCTGGCAGGCGGATCCCCTGCCGCCGGCTACCCTGTTCGCTCTGGCAGTCGTCGTCGGGATGCTCGGCGGTATCGGCGCGGTCTTGTTCCGCAGCGCGATCGCCCTGTTCCAAGAGCTGGCGTTCTACGGCGAGCTCGGTTTCCACTTCCAGCCCGAGATCCATTTGGCACCCAGTGCCTGGGGCTGGGGGGTCATCCTCGTGCCCGTGGTGGGTGCGCTCATCGTCAGCGAGATCAACGATCGCTTGGGCCCGGAGCACCGCGGCCACGGCGTGCCCGAGGTCATGGAGGCGATCTATTATCGCCGTGGCTGTATGCGCCCGGGCGTCGCCTTGGCCAAGGCGCTCGCCTCGGCGATCTCGATCGGCTCCGGGGGATCGGTGGGGCGGGAAGGGCCCATCATCCAGATCGGCTCGGCGTTCGGCTCGGCGCTCGGCCAGATCTGGCACATGCCGGCCCACCAGCGGATCCTGCTCGTCAGCGCGGGCGCGGCGGCCGGGATCGCGGCGACCTTCAACGCCCCGCTGGCCGGTGTCGCCTTCGCCATGGAGCTCTTGCTGGTATCGGTGTCGGCGCAGAATGTCGCGCTGGTCGCGGCCGCGGTCGTCACGGGCACCTATGTCGGCCGCCTCTACGGTGGCATCGAGCCGGTATTCGGCCTCGCCGAGTTCGACTTGTTCAGCGGGCAGCTGGTGGGCACCTACCAGCTGCTGCTTTGCATCCCCCTCGGCGTGCTCACCGGTGGCGCCGCCGCTGTGTTCGTGCGCGCGATCTACTGGTTCGAGGATCGGCTCGAGGCGCTCATCGGCAATCCGTACGTGCGCCACATGGCCGGCATGCTGGTCGTCGGGTGCATGATCTACGCCTTCATGGTGTTCACCGGCGAGTACTATGTCGCCGGTGTCGGCTACGCCACGATCGCCGACGTGCTCGCCGATATCCTGACGAGCCCGCTGTTCCTCCTGTTGCTGTTCGCCGGCAAGCTGTTGGCCACCAGCCTGACCCTGGGCTCGGGGGCCTCGGGTGGGGTGTTCTCGCCCGCGCTGTTTTTGGGGGCGACGCTGGGTGCGGCGTACGCGGATGCCTTCGACGCGCTCGTTCCGGGGCTCGCCATCGAGCCGTTGTTGTTCGCCATCGCGGGCATGGCCGGCATGATCGGGGCCACGACATCGGCGGTCGTGACGGCGATCGTCATGGTCTTCGAGCAGACCCGCGACTACTCCGCTATCCTGCCGATCATCATCGTGGTGGGCCTGGCCTATGTGGTGCGCGTACGCCTGACCGCCGAGAGTGTGTATACCCTCAAGCTGGCGCGCCGTGGCCACGACATCCCGCAAGGCCTGCAATCCGCCATGACCACCAGCCTCGATGCCCGCCAGGTGATGAATCGCGAATTCCGGGTCGTGCAGCGCCGCGAGCTCGAGCGCCACCTTCGGCGCAGGGGCCTCCAGGATCGCTACACCATCATCGCCGACGGCGAGACCCTAGTGGGGCTGGCGCGCGACGATCTGATCGAGCGTGTGGCCCGGGAGCCGCTCGAGGGCTTGGTCTCGAGCGATTTCGTGGTGGTGTCGCCGGCGACGGGATGGGCCGAGCTCATGCGCGCGATCAAGCGCGCCGACAGTGAGCTCGTCATCGTCGCGCGGGGCGCGGGCCCCGACGATATCGCGGGCGTGATCACGCGGCGCGAGATCGCCCGGGCGGCCCGGGACAGCGCGGAGCTCATGGATTGAGCCCGGTGCGCCTCCAGCCTGTCGGGCGCGCCTTGCGCTGGCCCAAAGGGGCGTGCAGCCATGGATAGCGCGCACCTCCTCGAGCACCAGGGCAGCCAACCCCTGCATCCGGCGGGGGCCCTGCGCCTGCTCGGGCTGGGCGCCATCGCGGGGGTTCTCGGGGCATTCGGCTCGGTGCTTTTCCTGCTGACGATCGGGCTCGTCCAGAACGCGGTGTTCCACGCGCGCTTCGGTATCGGGCTCGATTCGCACCACTACCTCGATCCCAGCCCCTGGGGGTGGGGTGTGGTGCTGGTGCCGGCGATCGCCGCGCTCGCGGTCACCTGGGTGACACGCCAGTGGTCGGCCGAGGCGCGCGGCAGCGGTGTGCCCGAGGTGATGTACGCCCTGCAATACCATGGCGGGCGCATCCGGCCGCAAGTAGCGGCCTCCAAAGCCCTGGCGTCGGCGCTGTCCATCGGCAGCGGCGGCTCGGTGGGGCGCGAGGGCCCCGTCGTCCAGATCGGGGCCGTGCTCGGCTCCATCCTCGCCCATTGGGCCGGCCTGCCGACGTATCAGCGCATCACCCTGGTCGCCGCCACGGCGGCCGGCGGGATCGCTGCCACATTCAACGCCCCCGTCGGCGGGCTCGCTTTCGCCATCGAGCTCCTGATGGTGTCGGTGAACGCCCGCACGATCGCCGTCGTCGCCGCTGCCTGTGCGGTCGCGGCCTATGTGGCCGGTTTCTATGCCGGCATTGGACCGGCGTTGGCGATCCCCGAGCTGACCAGCCTCAGCGGGCATTGGGTGGGGGCGACGGCGCTGTTGGTGTGCCTGCCTTTCGGCGTGATCGCCGGGGCCGGCTCGGCCTTGCTCGAGCGCGCCATCTATTGGGTCGGCGATGGGGCCGCGGCCCTGGTGCGCAACGAGTACCTGCGCCACGCGGCGGCCATGCTGCTGGTCGGCGTGATGATCCAGCTCTTTTTCGTGCACGCGGGCCAGTACTACATCGCGGGCGTGGGTTACCCCGCCATCGGTGACCTGGTCGCCGGCGTGCTCACCGACCCCGGCTTCTTGCTGCTGCTGTTCGCGGCCAAGCTGCTCGCGACGGCGCTGACACTCGGCACGGGCGCCTCCGGCGGGGTGTTCTCGCCCAGCCTGTTCCTGGGCGCCGCTCTCGGGGCAGCCTACGGCCACGGCCTGGTCTGGCTCGTCCCCGCCCACGAGCTCGAGCCCGTATTGTTCGCGATGGCGGGCATGGCCGCCGTAGTCGGCGCGACCTCGGCTGCCGTGGTCACGGCCATGGTCATGGTGCTCGAGATCACCCAGAGCTACGCCGCCGTGCTGCCGATCGTGATCACGGTGACGGTCGCGTATCTGGTGCGCCACGCGCTCACCGCCGAGAGTATCTACACGCTCAAGCTGGTCCGTCGCGGCCGCGATACCGCCCACGGCCTGGAGCACACGATGTCGGTCAACCTCGACGCCGAGAAGGCGATGAGCACCGATGTGCGGGTGATCGAGCGCGATCAGCTAGCGGAGCTATTCGACGCGCCGAGCGAGCAAGCCCCGCGCTACGTGGTGGTCACGGCGGAGGGGGTGATCGAGGGCCTGCTCGGGGTCAACGCGGATTGGCGCGCGATCGACCCCCGTGATCCCTCCGGTGCGCTCGAGCGGCGCTTCACCACGCTGCCGGCACAAACGCGCTGGCCCCAGATGATGCGCACCCTGCACGCCACCGGCGCCGAGGCCTTGATCGTGGTGGCACCGCGCCAGGCCAGCGTCGTCGAAGGCGTGGTCACGGCACGCGAGATCACCTTGGCGGTGCGCGATACGACCGCTTTGGCGGATTGACCCACGGCGTGGGGCGTCGACGCGGCGGTCCGGGCCGGGCGCGCCGCGATGCGTGCCTTCGGGTGAGATGACACCGGTTCTGTCACCTCGTCTCGCCCGTGGCACAATGCTCGCGCCGTGGCGAAGGGGACCGCCGATATGGCCGAGGGAAACACCGCGGGAGCCGAGGTCGCCGGCGAGGCTGGCGTTGGACGCCGTGGCCGCTGGTGGCGCAATCCCGCGATCCTCATCCAGCGGGCAGCCTTCGTGGGGGTTTTCGGGGTCATCGTCGGCGGCCTCGCCTCCCTGGCGGCCACGGGCTTCGTCTGGGTCGTCGAATGGCTCAACGATAGCCTCTGGATCTCGTCGCGTAGCCGCATGATGGCCGGGGACTGGCGCTGGCTGCCCCTGATCACGATCGCGGTGCCCGCGGCGGGGGGGCTCCTCGTCGGTCTCATCAAGAAGGGCATCGTCCCCGGCGGGCGGGCCCACGGTCCGCCCGACGTCATCGAGACGGCCCAGACTGGCACCGGGCGCGTGCGCCTGCGCGACGGCGTGCCCGCCGCCTTGGCGGGGATGGTGTCGCTGGGCTCGGGCGCCTCGGTCGGGCAATACGGGCCGCTGGTGCACCTCGGTGCAACCCTCGGCTCGCTCCTGGGGCGATTCTCGCCGTATCCGGGGCGCACCATCGGCACGATCGGCATCGGCTGCGGCGTGGCCTCGGCGATCTCGACCGCGTTCAACGCCCCCATCGCCGGCATCCTGTTCGCCCACGAGGTGATCCTGCGCCACTACTCGCTGCGCGCGTTCGCCCCCATCACGGTGGCCTCGACCATCGGCTTCGTCCTGGCAAATTTCGTCTTCGAGCAGCGCCCGCTGTTCCGCATCGAGGGGGCGCCGCGCGTGTTGCCCATCGAGTTCAGTGGCTTCATCGTCATCGGCCTGGTGGGGGCGATCGTCGCGATCGTGTTCATGCGCTCGATCGAGGGTGCCGGCTGGCTCGCCGCGCGCTCGCGCCTGCCGGTGCCGGTGCGCCCGGCCGCCGGGGGCGCGCTCATGGGCGTGTTGGCGCTCTGGACGCCCGAGGTGATGGGCATCGCGGCGGAGACCCTGCGCTTCGCGATGATCCCTGATGCCTTCACCGTGACCGAGCTGGGCGTGCTCATGGTGGCGAAGATCGTCGCCACCGCGGTGTGTCTGGGCTTCGGCTTCGTCGGCGGGAGCTTTAGCCCGGCCCTGGTGATCGGCGGGCTCTACGGGGCGTTGATGGGCCAGGCCGCGCTAGGGGTCATCCCGGGGGCGGCGGACTCGCTGGGCGTGTATACCATTTGCGGGGTCGCCGCGGTGACCAGTCCCGTGATCGGCGGGCCCATCACGACCATCCTCATCGTCTTCGAGCTCACGCGCAACTACGAGCTCACCACGGCGGTCATGGTCAGCGTCGTCTTCGCCAATCTGGTGTGCTATCGCTTCTACGGGCGCTCCATGTTCGACGTCACGCTACGGCGCCGGGGCTGCGATCTGCGGCTCGGGCGCGATCAGCTGGTGCTGGGGCGAACCGATATCCGCCCCTTCGTCTCGATCGACTATCTAACGGCCACGGTGGGGGCATCGGCCGCCAGCGTGCGCGATCAATTGATCGCCGCCGGCGTGAGCGAGGTGCAAGTGATCGATGCCGAGGGCAACTACTGCGGCACCGCCACCCTCAACGAGGTGATGACGGGGCTGGAGCAGGAGCCGCCCCCGACGGTCGACCGCCTGGCGCACTGGGACGTAGCCGTGCTGCACGCGGACATGTCGGTACGCCAAGCGCTGCACCGCGCTGAGCGCGACGAGAGCGGCATCCTCCCCGTGGTCGAGTCGGCTGATAGCAACCGCCTCGTGGGGGTGATCGCGCAATCGACGCTCGTCGGGGCGTACCGCCAGACGGTCGATAGCATCCGGCGCGAGGAGAATGCGGCCCCATGAGCCCTGTGGACGCTAGCGGGATCCGCGTCACGCCCTGTGCCCTCGCCGGCGCGCTGGCCGTGCTGGTGGCACTCGGTGGCGGCGCCGCTTGGGCCGCCGAGCGTGAGCGCGAGGGCGGTGCAGCCGAGGGCGCACGCCAAGAGCGCGCGCAGGTCCCCGATTACTCGCAACTGCGTGTCGGCACCTGGGGCGGCTCCTACGAGGAGAGCCAGCGCAATGCCTACTTCCGCCCGTTCACGGAGAAAACCGGGATCCCCGTGGTGACCGGCGACTACTCCGGCGGGGTCGAGGCGATCCGCGCCCAGGCGGCGTCGGACGCCGCCGATCGCTGGGACATCGCCGACATGACGATGGCCGACCACCGGCGCGCGTGCCAGCTCGGGTACTTGCGCAAGTTCAATCACCGCATCCTGGCCGATGCCCCCGACGGTACCCCCGCGCTGCGCGACTTCATCCCGGGCAGCTACACCAGCTGCGGCGTCGCCCACAACGTCTTCTCGATGGTCACGGCGTTCGATCGCGAGGCCTTCCGCGGCGCCCAGCCGTACAAGATCGAGCACTTGTTCCAGCCCGAGGCCTTCCCGGGCGGGCGCGCGCTGCGCAAGCGCCCCGATGCCCTGCTCGAGTGGGCCCTGATCTCCTACGGCGTACCGCCGGCCGATCTGTACCCGATGCTCTCGACCGAGCGTGGCATGCGCTTGGCCTTCGAGCGCCTCGATCGCATCCGCGACGACATCATCTGGTGGAGCGATCCCCAGGAGGCCGTCGACTTGCTGACCAGCGACGAGGCGACGTTCGCCTCGGGCTACAACGGGCGCTTCTTCCACGCGCGCGTGGTCGAGCGCGAGCCCATCGAGATCCTCTGGGATGCCCAGGTCTACCAGCTTGAGGTGTGGGGCATCCTCGCCAATGCCCCCCGCCCCAAGCTCGCGCAGCGCTTCATCCGCTTCGCCACGCGCACCGAGTCCCTGGCGCGCCAGACGCGCTACA
>CAYTWS010000017.1:0-12311 GCA_964442145.1 uncultured Ectothiorhodospiraceae bacterium
GCCCACCTACCAGGAGGTGTTCAAGCGCCTCGGCGCCAGCCACGTCTATGGCCTGGCGGTGCAGGAGCGCGCCGACGCCGCCGATCAAGACACGATCGAGCTCATCCGCCGCTGCGGCGTGGTGTTCTTCACCGGCGGCGACCAGCTGCGCCTGACCAACGTGCTCGGCGGCTCGGCGCTTCTCACCGCGATCCGCGAGCACGCGGCCGGCTTCGATGCCGACGTCACCCTCCTCGATAGCGCCCTCCAGCCGGTGCAGACCTACGCTGGCGGGCGCTGTGTTTTCGGGCCGCTGGCTTGAGCGTGCGCAGCCGACGCCGGCGACTCGGCCAGGCTCCTACGGATCGTTGGGATCGACGCGACGCAATAGCGTGACGCCGTCGCCGATGGGCACGAGGCTCAAGTTCACGCGTTCGTCGCCGTGGACGTAGGCATTGAACTCGCGTACGGCCCCGGTGGTCGCCGAGGTATCGCCGGCATCGGCGACCCGGCCGTGCCAGAGGGTATTGTCGACCGCGATCAGCCCACCGGGATGGATGAGGTCGAGGCAGGCCTCGTAGTGCGCGAGCTGGCCCTCTTTGTCGGCGTCGATGTAGGCCAGGTCGAACTGGCCCACTCGGCCCTCGCGGCGCAGCTCCTCGAGGGCGCGGTCGGCGGGCTCGCGCATCAGCTCCATACGCTCGCTGACCCCGGCCTCGTCCCACGTCGAATGGGCGATCTCGCTGGCCTCGCGGTCGCGCTCGATGCAGGTGATGCGCACGTCGGGTCCGAGCACGAGGCTGAGCCACAGGGGCGTGTAGCCGACGTAGGTGCCCACCTCGACCACGCGGCGAGCGCGCATGAGCCGGGCGATGAGGGCGAGCATCTGGACCTGCTCGGGCGAGGAGAGCAAGTGGGCGTCGTCGCGCTGTTGCGCGGCCTCGCGCAAGCGGCGGCACGGAGCGGGCTCGCGCAGCGCGTGCTGGTGCAGATACGCCGCCAACGAGGATTCGAGCTGTAGCGTGGATTGCGACATGCGGGCTCCAGGGGTGCGCGCCGGGCGTGGGGCGCTCGCCCCGCGCCGCCGGTGCAGCGCGGCCTCGGGCCGGGGGTGCTAGATCTCCATCATCTCGAAGTCGTCCTTGCTGGCGCCGCAGTCGGGGCAGGTCCAGGTCTCGGGGATGTCCTCCCACTTGGTGCCGGCCGGGATGCCCTCATCGGGCGCGCCCTCGGCCTCATCATAGATGTAGCCGCACACGATGCACATGTACTTGCGGTATTCCATCGATCCTCCAGTCGAAGACGCCGCGGTGGCGCACGGCAACAGGGCGCGCGATTGTCCCACAGCGGTGCAACCGCATGAACCGGGGTAGCCGATCGGGCGATCCCGCGTGCGACGCCCTGACGCCGACATCGGGGACGCGCGCCAAGACGCCAAGACGCCAAGCACGCCAAGGTCATGTTCGTCATGGCGTTTCCATGGCGCGCTTGTCGCAACCCACCACGCAGTGGATGCGAAAGCGTGTCTTGGTCCACGACGGTACTCTCCAGGAGGTCGATGGGATCGTCGTCGCCGCCGCTGTATTTTCTTGGTTAGCCTTGGCGTTCTTGGCGCCTTGGCGAGCATTCGTTTTAAAGGGAGTGCGATGACGGGGAGAGGCCTCTACGCCATTGCCGACACGGCCACCGTCGGCGACGACCGGCTCGAGGCGGCCGTGGCGGCGGCGCTGGCCGGCGGTGCCGAGCTGGTGCAATACCGCGACAAGGGCAGCGACGCCGACCGGCGCTATCGCCAGGCCGACGCCCTGCTCGCGCTGTGCCGGCGCTATGATAAAGGTCTGATCGTCAACGACGACGTCGCCGTCGCCGCCGCCGTCGGTGCCACCGGCGTCCACCTCGGCGGCGACGACGCCGCACCCGGCGACGCCCGGCGCCGCCTCGGCGACGGCGCCATCATCGGCGTATCGTGCTACGACAGCCTCGAGCGCGCCCGTGGTGCGCGCGCCGCCGGTGCCGACTACGCCGCCTTCGGCCGGGTCTATCCGTCGGCCACGAAGGCCAATACCGTGCGCGCGCCCCTGTCGCTGCTGGGCCAAGCGCGGCGCGAGACCGGCCTTGCCGTGTGTGCGATCGGCGGCATCACGGTCGAGCGCGCGCCCGAGGTCGTCGCCGCCGGCGCCGATTGGATCGCGGTCATCGGCGACTTGTTCGATGCCCGCGACATCGAGGCACGGGCGCGCCGCTTCGCCGCCGCCTTCGAAGACCGTGATCCTCGATAATCTCCTGTTATCATTGGCGCCCCATTACAGAACCCATTGATCGGAACCGAGCCGCCCATGAGTAGCCGCGAGCAGCTTTTCGAACGGGCCAGTGCCCGGATCCCGGGTGGCGTGAACTCGCCCGCCCGGTCGTTCAAGAGCGTCGGCGGGACGCCGTTGTTCCTCGAGCGCGCCGAGGGACCCTATGTCTGGGATAGCGACGGCAACCGCTATATCGACTACGTCGGCTCGTTCGGGCCCGCCATCGTGGGCCATGCCCATCCGCACGTCGTCGAGGCCGTCCAAAGCGCCGCCGCGCGCGGACTGTCTTTCGGGGCGCCCACCCGGAGCGAGACCGAGCTCGCCGAGCGCCTGTGCCAGCATGTGCCCTCGCTCGACATGGTGCGCCTGGTCAACTCGGGCACCGAGGCCACCATGAGCGCGATCCGCCTCGCCCGCGGCTACACGGGGCGCAATAGGATCATCAAGTTCGGTGGCTGCTACCACGGCCACGTCGATTCGCTGCTCGTCAGCGCGGGCTCGGGCGCACTGACACTGGGCAACCCGTCCTCGCCGGGTGTGCCCGAGGCCGTGGTGGGCGACACCATCACACTGCCCTACAACGATCTCGCCGAGGCGTTCTCCGCGTTCACCCAGTACAGCGACGAGATCGCGGCCGTGATCGTCGAGCCGGTCGCGGGCAACATGAACTGCGTGCCGCCCGTGATGGGTTTCTTGGAGGGGCTGCGCGAGCTCTGCGACGAGCACGGCGCAGTGCTCATCTTCGACGAGGTCATGACGGGCTTCCGGGTCGCGCTCCAGGGCGCACAGGGGCGCTTCGGCGTCACGCCCGATCTCACCGCCCTGGGCAAGGTCATCGGCGGCGGTCTGCCGGTGGGCGCATTCGGCGGGCGGCGCGCGATCATGGAGCAGCTCGCGCCCAGCGGCCCCATCTACCAGGCGGGCACGCTGGCCGGCAATCCGCTGGCGACGGCCGCGGGCCTGGCCACGCTCGACATCGTCACCGAAGCGGGCTTCTTCGAGGACCTCGAGCGCCGCACGGATCAGCTCGTCGACGGCGTGCTCGACGCCGCCGGCCAAGTCGGCGTGCCCATGACGGCCAACCGCGTCGGTGCCATGTTCGGGCTGTTTTTCACCGAGGCACCGGCGGTGCGCACGTTCGACGACGCCCGCGCGAGCGATACCGAGCGCTTCGCCGCGTTCTTCCAGAGTATGCTCGCCAGCGGCGTCTATCTCGCCCCCGCGGCGTTCGAGGCCGGGTTCATGTCGGCGGCCCACGACGACGGCGTGCTCGAGCAGACGGTCACCGCGGCGCGCCAGACCTTCGAGCACATCATGCGCGAGACGGCCTGAGCGATGGATCCGCGACTGAAGGCCGAGCTGACCGCGGGCGAGAAGTGGCTGCGGCTCGTCTACATCATCGCCTTCGCGGTGATGTTCCAGATCGCCGAGATCGTCCTGGCGCTGACCGTCGCCATCCAGTTCCTGTGGACGCTGTTCACCGGGCAGGCGAACGCCAGCCTGCGCGACTTCGGGGCCCAGATCGGGCTATGGCTGCGCCAGACCGTCGCCTATGCCACCTGGGCCAGCGACAAGCGCCCCTGGCCGTTCGGGCTCGCGTGGCCGACACCGGATACGAACGACACCCAATACTGACGAAACCCCAAAAGGGGCCGCGGGCACCGCGGCTCGAGGCGACCGATCCGAGGCCATGGAGGATCCCAACCCGTCACTACAGGCCGTCCTATTCGACGTCGACGGCACGCTCGCCGACACCGAGCGCCACGGTCACCGCGTCGCCTACAACCAGGCGTTCGAGGAGCTGGGCGCCGATTGGAGCTGGAGCGAGGCGCTCTACGGCGACCTACTCGACGTCGAGGGCGGCCAGGAGCGCTTGAGCCATTATCTGGCGACCTACCAGCCGGAATTCGCTCCCGACGAGGGGCGTGACGCGTTCGTCGGCACCGCCCACGAGCGCAAGAATCGCCACTATCACCATCTGCTGGCCACGGGCGCGGTGCCGCTGCGCCCCGGGGTCGAACGCCTGATGCACGAGGTCCGCGCAGCGGGCCTGCGCCTGGCGATCGCGTCGTCCAGCATCCGGGCCAACGTGCGCGCGCTCATCGAGCACGGCCTGGGCCCCGGTGCACTCGATTGGTTCGAGGCGGTGGTCACCGGTGACGATGCGGCGGCGAAAAAGCCCGATCCCGAGATCTACCGTCGCGTCCTCGACCGCCTGGCACTCCCCCCGGCGGCCTGTATCGCCATCGAGGACTCGCGCAACGGCTGCGGCGCCGCGCTCGCCGCGGGTCTGCCGACCGTGGTCACCACCAGCAGCTACACCGCCCACCAGGCCTTCGACGGCGCTCTGCTGGTCGCCGATTCGCTGGGCGAGCCCGACCAGCCCTGGCACGTCTTCAGCGGCGATAGCGCCGGCGCGGCCCACCTCGACGTGGCCACGCTACGGCGCTTGCATGCAGCGGTCAGCCGTCCGTGACGGGCGTGGAGCTCGGCGCCTTTCTCGCGCTCGGCGCGGCCGCCGGCACGCTGGCGGGCCTGTTGGGCATCGGCGGCGGCATCATCATTGTGCCCGGGCTCGCGGCTGTGCTCATCGACGCGGGCGTACCGCCGGAGCGGCTGATGCAGGTCGCGGTGGGCACCTCGTTGGCGACCATCATCGCCACCGCCCTGGCCTCGATCTACGCACACCATCGCCGCGGCGCGGTGCGCTGGCCGCTGGTCGCCCAACTCACCCCGGGCGTCGCCGTGGGCGCGCTCGTCGGCACCGCCGTCGCCGATGGCCTCGCCACCCGCGCGCTGGCGATCATCTTCGGGGTCTTCCTCATCGTGGTGGCCTTGCGGCTGGCGGGGCTGGGCGCACCGTCGCCTCAGCGCGGCGTGCCCGGACGCGCCGGCTTGGCGGCCTGGGGCGGCGGCATCGGCGGTGTGGCGAGCCTGCTCGGCATCGGCGGGGGAACACTGACCGTCCCCTTCTTGACCTGGTGCAACGTGGGCGTGCGCGAGGCGGTCGCGACGTCGGCGGCGCTGGGCCTGCCCATCGCCGTGGCGGGCACGCTCGGCTTCATCGCCATGGGCTGGGGCTATCCCGGGCTCCCTATGGGGGCGACCGGGTATGTCTACTGGCCGGCCTGGTTGGCCATCACACCGGCGACGATCGCGTTCGCCCCGCTGGGGGCGCGCCTGGCCCA
Source organism: uncultured Ectothiorhodospiraceae bacterium (assembly GCA_964442145.1). Lineage (GTDB taxonomy): Bacteria > Pseudomonadota > Gammaproteobacteria > XJ16 > Halofilaceae > Halofilum. Next base: position 5,468 of record CAYTWS010000017.1, read on the forward strand.
CACCCTCCCCACCGCTTGGCTCAAGCGCGCTTTCGCGCTGTTCGTGCTGATCGTGGGCGTGCGCATGCTGATGGGCTGAGCGGTTGGTTTTGCCGGCTGTTGCAGCGCCGGCTGTTGCCTTTGCCATTTGCCGCCTCGTGCCTCGCTCCGCCCGTGCCAACACGACCCGAACGGGATCAGATCGGGCAAAAGCCGGCCTACCCTTTAATTGAGCCACCCCGCGGTAAGCCAAATGCCGGTTGTTGCCTTTGCCAATCGAGACGCTCCGGTGCCATGCGAATCGTGTCGATCGGAGCCGAAAGGGGGCCCGTTGGGCAAAAACCGGCCTACCCTCGATTAGCCCCCACGCTAAACCCGAGCCGTAGGCCGGCTCTTGCTCCGGGATGCCCCACGCGCGGTATCGATCGCCAATGTGCCCAACTCGCCACCGGCGCCTCGACCACCCAAGCAATAGCCGGCATTCGATAGCTCGGCTTCACTGGCCGAGCATCCCGCGCCTGAGATCGGCGTCGGGCGGCTCCGGGCCCACGAACACGGCCAGCAGTGCGCGGAAGAAGACGCCGCCGGCGATGGTCTCGCGTGCGCTCCCGTTGACCGCCACCCGCGTGCCCTTACCCGGGCGATACGTCATCGCGATGGTATCGCCGGCGGCGACACCGGCGTCGGGCATCGCGTCGATGAAGCGCTCCACGCGCGCGTCGATGGTGTCGAGCACGTCGGCGTCGTTGTTGGCCTCGAAACCGCTGCGCCAGGCATCGACGAGCTTGTCGCGCGCGACTTCGTCGTAGACGAAGTGCATCTCGACCCGGCCCGGTTGATCGCGCGTGCGGATGGCCTCGACCGATTGGCCGGTCTCGGGCAGATAGAGGGCCCCGACATAGATGTCGAACAAGTACTTCTCGCGCAGGCCGGCGCCGTGCAATGGCAGGGCCGTGCCATCGTCGAAGCGATAATCGGGGGCGAGCTCGACACCCGCAAGCGTGTTCGCCGCCGCAGGCGCCGCCCAAGTCAACGCGATCGCTACGAGCCATGGCCAGCGCCCGCGGCGCATATGCCCTCCCCGCTCATGCATCTCCCGCCGCATCGAGCATAGGGGACGGCGCTGTATGCGTCACCCGCCGCACCAGGGCAAACGCGTGTCAGCCGATCAGCACCACCAGCCAGATCCACGCGGCGAGCACGAGGGCCCCCAGCACCGCCGCCGAGCCCGTGTCCTTGGCGCGGCCCGACAACGGGTGGGTGTCCTCGTCAAGGCGGTCGACGACGCTCTCGACGGCCGTGTTGAGGAGCTCGACGAGGGGGACGAACAGCACGCTAGCGGTCAGCAGGGCGCGCTCGGTGCCATCGGTCCCCAGATACAAGCCCAGCGGGATGGCGCCGGCGGCGAGCGCGACTTCCTGGCGGAACGCGGCCTCGGCACGCCAGCTGGCGGCGAGTCCTTGCCAGGAATAGCGGGCCGCGTGCATGAGGCGGGTCACGCCGGTATAGCGGGGCTTCAACAAACGCTCCTGGGTGTCCGGGGTGGCGGTCGACGGGCGAGCGGTCACCCAGGGAGCACGGCAGCATCACCGCATCACGGGCTCGTGACAACGAAGACCTACGCGGCGGTGATAGCGCCCGGCGGCGCCGGGCGCGCTCAAGTGAGCAACACCACCGCCCAGACCACACCCGCCAGCGCCAGGGCCAGCAACAGCGCCGCCGCGCCCAGGTCCTTGGCCCGGCCCGACAACGGGTGGTGGGTCTCGCCGACGCGGTCGACCGCGGTCTCGATCGCGGTGTTCACCAGCTCGACGACCGGGACCAGTCCCGCGCTGGCGATGAGCAAACCCCGCTGGGCTGCGGACTCGCCCAGCCACAACGCCGCCGGCAGGGCGACGAGCGCCACGGCCACCTCGACGCGAAAAGCGGTCTCGCCGTACAGCGCGGCCGATAGGCCGCGCGCGGCATCGCCGAACGCGCGCACCAAGCGCGCCACGTGGCCGCGCTCGTCACGCGCCATAGCGGGCGCTCGCCACGGCGGCGATAGGGGCGCGATGGCTGCGCACGATCATAGCGCGCCGCCGAGTACGCCCTACCAAGGTTTTCGCCGCGTCACGCGGCGGCGGATTCGTCCGACGACCCCGTCGAGTCCTCGGGATACCAGCGCAGGTGGAGCTCCTTGGCCGCGCGGACCTCGTCCAAGCGCGACAGCGGCAGGGTGTGTGGCGCCTGCGTGAGGATCTTCGGGTCGCGCTCGGCCTCCTCGCGGATCGCCACCAGCGTGTCCACGAAATGATCGATCGCCTCCTTGCTCTCGGTCTCGGTCGGCTCGATGAGCAGACACTCGGGCACCAGCAGCGGGAAATACATCGTGGGCGCATGCACGCCGTAGTCGAGCAGGCGCTTGGCGAAGTCCATCGCCGAGATACCCAGCTGATCGTGCTCGGGCTTGAGCGTGACCAGGAACTCGTGGCTCGCCCGGCGGTCCGGATAGGCCACACGGAAGCCGGCCTGCTTCATGCGCTCGAGCATGTAGTTGGCGTTGAGCGTGGAGTACTCGCCCACGCGCACCATGCCCTCGCGCCCGAGTAGGCGGATGTAGACATAAGCGCGCAACAACACGCCCGCGTTGCCCGCGAACGCGGTCATCCGTCCCATCGACTCGGGCCAATCGGTCTCGTTGCGCCAGACGTAGCGCTCGCCGTCCCAGCCCACCATCGGGATCGGCAGGTAGGGCAGCAGATCGTCGCGCACGCCCACTGGGCCCGCGCCGGGGCCGCCGCCGCCGTGCGGCGTCGAGAACGTCTTGTGCAGGTTCAAGTGGATGACGTCGAAGCCCATGTCGCCGGGGCGCACCTTGCCCAGGATGGCGTTGAGATTGGCGCCGTCGTAGTACAGCAGGCCGCCGGCCTCGTGGACGATGCTGGCGATGGTCTCGATGTGGCGCTCGAACACCCCGAGGGTCGACGGGTTGGTGAGCATGATGCCCGCGGTCTGCGGGCCCACGGCCTCGCGCAGGGCGTCGAGGTCGACGTCGCCGTGGCCATCCGTGGGGATCTCGCGCGCCTTGTAGCCGGCCATCGCCGCCGAGGCGGGATTGGTGCCGTGGGCGGCGTCGGGCACCAGGATCTCGGTGCGGTCGGTGTCGCCGCGGGCGTCGTGGTAGGCGCGGATCATGGTCACACCCGCGAGCTCGCCTTGCGCACCCGCCGCGGGCGCGAGCGAGACCGCCCGCATGCCCGTGACCTCGGCGAGGATGTCCTGGAGCTCGTACATGCACGCCATGAAGCCCTGGCCCGCCTCGGGCGGCGCCAGCGGATGGCGCTCGAGGAAGCCGGGCAGCATCGCCAGGGCGTTACACGCGCGCGGGTTGTGCTTCATCGTGCACGAGCCCAGCGGGTAGAAGTGGGTGTCGATGGCGAAGTTTTGCTGCGACAGGCGCGTATAGTGGCGCACCGTCTCCAGCTCGGAGACCTCGGGCCAGTGCGGCCGGTGGCCGCGCTTGAGCTCGGCGGGGATGTCGTCGGCGGCGTCCACCGCCGGCGGCAGCTGGGCATCGTTGGTGCGCCCCTCGCGCGCGTGATCGAAGATCAACGTCGACATAGCGTCATCCTCCGTTTCCGGCCACGGCGCGCGCCCCGATGGCGCGGACACCGCGGTGATAGCGAGGCCACGGCGCGCACTCAGCCGGCGGCGAGCGCGCGCTGCACGCCCGTGACGAGCTCGTCGCGGGCGGCGGCGTCGTGGAGCTCGGTGGCGCAGATCAGCAAGGCGTTGCCCAGCTCGGGGTAGTAGTGCGCCAGGGCGAGCCCGCCGAGGACGTTCTCTTGCGCCAGCCGGCCCAACACGGTGTCGGCGTCGGCACCGTCCAGGCGCACCGCGAACTCGTGGAAAAACGGCGTACCGAAGACCGACTCGACGCCGTCGATCGCCGTGAGCGCCTCGTGCAGCGCGCGTGCGTTGGCGTGGCAGTGCTGGGCGATACGCTCGAGGCCCTCGGCACCCATCAGCGACATATAGACCGTCGCCGCGGTCACGATCAGCCCCTGGTTGGTGCAGATGTTCGAGGTGGCCTTGGAGCGCCGGATGTCCTGCTCGCGCGCGCGCAAGGTCATCACATAGCCGGTTCGCCCCTCGGTGTCATAGGTCCGCCCGACCACGCGCCCCGGCATTTGCCGGGCCAGGCTCTTGCGCGTGCACAAGATGCCGAAATACGGGCCCCCGGCCGACATGGGCACCCCCATGGGCTGGCCCTCGCCGACGACGATGTCGGCGCCTTTGCCGCCCCACTGGCCCGGGGGCACCAGCAGCCCTAGCGCCGTCGGGTTGATCACGCCGATGACATAGGCGCCCAGGGCGTGGGCCTGGTCGGTCAAGGCGGCGACGTCCTCGAGCCGGCCGAAGAAGTTCGGCTGGGGCACGACCACACCGGCGACCGGCTCGTCGCCGGCGGCCTTGGCGACGGCCTCGGCCGGTGTGACACCGCGCTCATCGAAATCGACCTCGATGAGCTCGAGGCCCTGGTTGCGCACGATGGTCCAGGTGACCGCCCGATAGTGCGGGTGGACCGTGCGCGGGATGAGCAGGCGCTTCGACTTGGCCTTGCGGTTCCCCCGCACCGCCATCAAGGCGGCCTCGGCGAGCGCCGATGCCCCATCGTAGAGCGAGGCGTTGGCCACCTCCATGTCGGTGAGCTCGGCGATCATCGACTGGAATTCGTAGGTGACCTGCAAAGTGCCCTGGCTCGCCTCGGCCTGATAGGGCGTGTACGCGCTGTAGTACTCGCCGCGCGTGGTGAGCTGCCAGATCGCCTGCGGGATGTGGTGCGGATACGCCCCCGCGCCGAGGAAGCAAAGCGGGCGGCCCTCGTTGGCGGCGCGGCGCTCCATGAGGCGGTTGACACCCATCTCGGGCATGCCCTCGGGCACGCCCTCGAGCTCACCGCTTCGCAGCTCGGCGCCGATCTCGTCGAACAGCCCCTCGATATCCGCGACGCCGATGGTCGCGAGCATGTCGCGGACGTCGCTGTCGGTGTGCGGAATGAACGGCAACGCAAGCCCCCGTGATTAGTCTTCTTCGGACTCGGCGAACGCCTCGTACTCCTCCGGTCCCATGAACTCGTCGAGATCGCTCGGGTTCTCGACGCGCAGCTTGTAGATCCAGCCCTCACCAAAGGGATCGTTGTTGATCAGCTCGGGGCTGTCGGCCAGATCCTCGTTGGCCTCGATCACCTCACCGGCGACCGGGGCATAGACATCCGAAGCCGCCTTGACCGACTCGACCACCGCCGCGGCCTCGCCCACGCCGAAGCTGGTGCCGACCTCGGGCGTCTCGACGAACACGAGATCGCCCAATTGGGCCTGGGCATGATCGGTGATGCCGATCGTGACGGTGGCGTCGTCGTCGAGGCGCAGCCACTCATGGTCACGCGTGTACTTCAGATCAGCGGGTACTTCGCTCATATTCTTGTCTCCCAGCCAACAATTTGCCGCCGGCCCCCTCGGGCCAGCGTCTCAAACCAGGGGCTCGCCCTTGCGCACGAACGGGAAGCCCGTCATGCGGGCCGGCACGCCCCGATTGCGAATCACGATCTCGCAGTCTCCGCGCGCCGCCTCGGCGGGCACACGCACCAGGGCGATCGATCGCCCCAACGTCGGGGCAAAGCCCCCGCTGGTGACCTCGCCGTCGCCCGCGTCCGTGATCACCCGGTAGCCCTCGCGCACTACGCCCTTGCCCTCGAGGACGGCGCCATCGAGGCGGCGCTCGACCCCCTCGGCGGCTTGGGCCTCGAGCGCTTCGCGCCCGATGAACCGGCGCTCCGGCGGATCCCATGCAACAGTCCAGCCAAGACCCGCCTCCAGCGGCGAGACGGTTTGGTCCATCTCATGGCCATAGAGTGCCAGCCCCGCCTCCAAGCGCAAGGTGTCACGCGCGCCCAGCCCGCACGGCTGTACCTCGGTATTGAGCAAGCCGTCCCAAAATGGGCCGGCCTCCTCGGCGGGCAGCATGATCTCGTAGCCATCCTCGCCGGTATAGCCGGTACGGCCCACGACCATGGCCCCCGACTCGGCCGCGCGGAAGGGTTTGAGCGCACTCGCCGCCTCCATCAAGGCCTCGTCGAGCAGCCCGTGGACGCGTTCGCGCGCGGCCGGGCCCTGCACCGCGATCATGGCCAGATCGGTGCGCTCGGTCAGCGCCACATCGAAGCCGCCCGATTGCTGCTCGAGCCACTCGAGATCCTGATCCCGCGTGGCGGCATTGATGACGAGGCGGAAGCGTGTGGCCTCGAAGCGATAGATGATGCCGTCGTCGATGACGCCGCCCGCCTGGTTGAGCAGGCAGGTATACAACGCGCCGCCGTCGCCGCGGCGGGCGATGTCGTTGGCGCACACATGGCGCAGGTAGGCCTCGGCCTCGCCACCGGTGACGTCGACCTGGGTCATGTGGGAGACATCGAAGCAGCCGGCGGCGCGGCGCACCGCGTGGTGCTCGGTGATCTGCGAGCCGAAGTGCACCGGCATCGCCCAGCCCGAGAAGTCAACGATGCGCGCGCCTGCCTCGCGGTGGCGCTCGTACAGCGGCGTTTGATGCTGCATCCCCTCCCCTTATCGCGTTCACTGTGACGCAGTGCCTATGCGAGTGCAGTCTGTCGCGATCGCTGCCTTCGTGTCCATCCGAGCGAGCCCGTGCCCACGCTGTCCACCATGCACGGATTCGCCCACGCGATCACGCGGATTCGGCGCGCAGCGGTCGCGCCAGCGGCGGCAAGTCCCCGGCCACGCCCGCGCCCAGGCGGATGAAGCGGCGCTTGGCCGGGCCGGCCCGGTCGGCGGCCTGCATACCGCGGTTGCGCAGCCACGCGCGC
>CAYTWS010000018.1:0-12169 GCA_964442145.1 uncultured Ectothiorhodospiraceae bacterium
CGCCTCCGGCGCGCAGCACGCCGTGGAAGGCGAAGAAGAAAACGGCGCTGGTCTCCAGCATCAGCGCGACGGGCTCGCCCGGCGCGAGCCCGCGTGCCCGGAGCCCGCTGGCGACCTCGGCGGCGCCCGCGCGCACCTGGGCATAGCTCAGGCGCTGCTCGTCGCCGTCGTCGTCGGCCAGCACAACGACGTGGATGGCCTCGGGCGTGTGGGCGGCGCGGTGGTCGAGGACGTCGACCAGCGTGGCCGCGTCCTCGGGCGGACCGGGATCGTTTCGGGCGGATGTGCCGGCGTCGCCCCGCGGCCGGCCGGGCGCGGGGACGGCGGCGGCCGGTGCATCGGCCAGGGCGGCGAGCAGATCGCGCGGCGTATTCGCGGCGATGGCTGCGTCGTCGGCGAGGTCGACGCCGAAGCGCCGCTGCAGGCGCAGCATCAGCTCGACGCGGCCGAGGCTGTCGAGGCCGGCGTCGACGCCCAGGTCGCTGTCGAGGGTGAGCTGCGGTCGCCGGCCACCATGCAGCTCCTCGGCGAGGGCGCTCACCTCCGTGAGTAGCGCGTCCGCTTGGGGCGTCGAGGGCGTGTCCGCGGTCATCCGTTGCCCCGCCTCGGCGGGCGAAAGGCCGCCCGATGGGGCCACTGTCGGCCACCCTTGGGCCCCGGTCAACGCCCCTGCGCGCGAGGCGGTTACAATGGCCGCGATACGGTCGCCGGCGACGGGCCCATGGCGAAGCTCCTGCTCAATCTGCGCAACGTACCCGACGATGAAGCCGACGAGGTGCGCTCTCTTCTCAACGAGCACGACATCGCCTACTACGAGACCCCGCCGAACCGCTGGGGCATCAGTATGGGTGCGATCTGGCTGCGCCACGACGGCGACGCCGATCACGCCAAGCGCCTGCTCGCGGACTATCAGGCCGAACGCCAGCGGCGTATGCGGGCGGCCTATGAGCAACGGTTGCGCGAGGGTACGGCTGATACGCTGATGAGCAAGGCCCGCAAAGAGCCCGTTCGGGTGGTGGCCTATCTCGGTGTCGTCGTTTTACTGCTCTATCTCGTGTTGATGCCGTTTGTGCGCTTGCTCTCTTGAGGCATCGGGCTATGAAGCCGTAGCGCCGTTTATCTCGGGCGCCGGGGCTCGCGTATGACCTGTTCATCCGAGGAGCGTAGGATGATTCGCGGTGCGCGGCCCGTTGTTGCGCCACGCGACGGTGCGACCCGTTGGGAGGGTTATGACTCCATCACACTGGCGTGAGCGTGCCTCGTCTCCCGGTAGTGGCATCCACGACCATGTCCTGGATCTGGCCCACGACGTCGTCGGCCTGTTCGGATACGACGGTGCAGTACACTCTCTCAGCCCCCATTGGCACGGTCTCGAGGGTCTCGAGCGGCTGCACGAGCTCACCGATGTCGATCAGCACCCCCGCATTGACGAATGCTTGGCCGCGGTGTGGGCGAATGGCGAAGCGGCCACTATAGCCCCGTTTCGGGGCGGCGCGATCACGTATGCATGGCGTTTGCAGGCGGTCGATACCACGTCCCTATACCTCGCGTTGACCCCGGTCGATCCATCCCCCGCGCTCGCGCACGCGGGCTTGGCTGGCGATCACGCCGGCATCGCCCTGACCGACGCGGACGGATATTTGTATTACTTGAACCAGGCCCTGGCGAACAAGTATGGCTATTCCCGCGATGCGCTAATCGGCCAGCCGTTCATCACGCTGCTAGGAGGCCGGGATCAGGCGGCGGCGTTGGAATGCCATCGCGCGATCATCGAGGGCGAGCTCACGGCCCAGGAGCTCGAGTTCGTGATCGAGCGGGGCGACGGCGCGCTGCGCAACGTGTGTGTCTACACCGGCCGGGTCACCCTCCCCGAGGGCGTGTTCCGGATGTCGACGGTGATCGATATCACCGAGATCCGCACGAGCGAGCGCCAGCTCGCGGACGCGGAAGCGCGATACCGGCTGCTGTTCGAAAACAGCAGCGAGGGGATCTACTGGAGTAGTCCCGAGGGACGGCTGCTCCAGGTCAACTGGCCGCTGGTGCGTATGCATCGCTGTCAGAGCAAGGAGGAGTTGATCGAAGGCGTTCGTGATCTGGCCGAGGATTGGTATGTCGAGCCGACGGACCGGGACCGGTTTGCGGAGCTACTCGAGCGGGATGGGCATGTAGAGGAGTTCGAGGCCGCGGTCTATCGATGTGGCGAGGGATCGGTGTTCTGGACCAGCGAGAACGCGTCGGTGGTTCGCGGCGGCGATGGAGGGGTACTTTATTACCAGGGCACTGTACGCGACATCACCGAGGAGCGCCGCCGGCGTGAGCTCGCTACCCAGCGGACCGCCATCCTGGAGCAGGTTGCACGCGATGAGGACCTGAGCCTGATCCTCCACGAGATCGTAGGAGCCATCGAGCAATACCATCCGCGCATCACAGCGGCCGTGTGCCGGCTGCAGGCGGGGCTGCTGCACGTCGCGGCGGCTCCGGGTCTGGCCAAGTCCTGCATCGACGCCATCCATCGGCGATCCCCGGACGACATCGGGGACCCGCTTGCCACCGTATTGCACACGCGCGAGCCGGTCATGGACACGGATCTGGTGATCGATGATCGCCGCCAAGGCACGCTCGCAGCGGCTGTCGACGACGCGGTCTACAGCAATGTGATGGCCCTGCCGGTGCGCAACCAAGCCGATGTGACCCTCGGGATACTCGCAGTCTTTTTTGCGCGCCGGTCAGACGCGACGGATACCCTGGTGCAGACCCTTCGCGAGATGACCCAGATCGCATCGTTGGCGTTCGAGCGCCAGTCGATGACCGAGCAGTTGCGCCAGCAGGCGCAGTACGATCCGTTGACGGGGCTGCCGAACCGTACGCTGTTCGATGACCGGCTGGGTCACCTCATGCTGGACGCCGGGCGCAGCGACTACGCGATTGCCGTGATGATGCTGGATCTCGACGAGTTCAAGCTGGTCAACGACACATTGGGGCATTCGACCGGCGATAGGCTGCTTCAGGAAGTGGGGCAGCGCTTGAGTGAGCATGTACGCGGAGGTGACACCGTGGCGCGATTCGGTGGTGACGAGTTCGTCCTGCTGGCGCCCCTGGACAGCAAGGTTCGGGCAAAGGATGTCGCCGAGCGTTTATTGGAGGAGTTGCAGCCGCCCGTGCACATCAAGGGCCAACAGCTACACGTGCGACCGAGCATTGGGATCAGCCTGTTTCCGCAGGACGGCCTGAGCGCGGAGAGCCTGATTCGAGCGGCCGATACCGCGATGTATGCGGCCAAAAACGCGGGCAAGAATCAGTTCCGCTTCTTCTCCGAATCGATGAACGAGCAAGTCACGCATCGCGTGCGCATCGAGGGTGAGCTGCGCCGCGCGCTCGACAACGACGAATTGGTGCTGCATTACCAGCCGGTTCTGACATGCGATGAAGAACGAGTGGTAGGCGCGGAGGCGCTGTTGCGCTGGCAGCATCCCGATCGCGGTCTGTTGGTGCCGGGCGACTTTTTGCCCGTGGCCGAGCTGTCCGATCTGATCGCCCAGATCGATCACTACGTACTCGATAAGGCGATGCGACAGGTTGGGCAATGGCGCCGCGAAGGCCATGAGCTGTTGATGTCGCTGATCGTCACCTCCCTCAACCTCTCGGCTCGGGGCTTGCACGAAGAGGGCTTCGCGATGGAGGTGGCCCGGATCCTGGATGAGGTCGGTATCCCGTCGTCGAGCATCGAGCTCGAAATTACCGAGAGTATGGTCATGCGGGACTTCGATGCGGCCGTCAGCCAGTTGCGGGAGCTACGCGCACGTGCCCCTGGCTTGCGTATCGCAATCGATGACTTCGGCACGGGGCAGTCCTCGTTCGAGTACCTGCGTCAGCTCCCGGTCGACACACTCAAGATCGATTACTCGTTCATCGCGGATATCACCGGGTCCGAGGTGGATCGGACCGCCAAGGCGATCGTCAAGACCATTGTCGAGCTCGGTCACAACCTGGGTCTGACCGTGGTCGGCGAAGGCGTCGAGACCCGGGCCCAGGCGGATTTTCTGCGCTCAGTGGGTTGTCATCGATTGCAGGGTTTTTTGTACTCGTCAGCGCTCGAGCGTTCGGCGTTCGAGGCCTACGTCGGAGGATAGGGGGTGACCCGGAGGGTGTAGATCGAATCTCCGCTGCGAGACGGATCAGAGGTCTGCGGCTGTCGAGCTCAAGCGTGGGCTACAAAATACTCGCACTGGGCGACGGCAGCCACCATCAGTCGCCGTCTTCCGGGCCCGCGCCCTCGCGGTGGGGATGGGGGGCGCGGCGTAGTAGCCGTGGGCTACGCCCCAACACCCATTCGAGTGCCGCCCGCTGGGTGACCGGGGGAGCGACCTCGACAATGCGGCCGTCGGGCTCGACGCAGATACTCCAGGCCCGATCCAGGTAGCGATAGGTCAGCCGTGTGCGTCCGGCATCCTCTCCCTCGCCGCGCTCGACCGTGCCCACGGCCGTGCCGTTGCGCAGGGCCTTGCGGAAGCCCTCCGGGGTGAGGCCCAGGTGGCGTGCGACGATCTCGGGATCGCAGAACCACTCGCCGTTCTCGCGCCAAACCGTGTTGTCGGGCAGGTCGCTCATGGCCTCGGGTCGCGGTGCATCATTCGGGCTCGGCTGCGGTGAAGTGGACGCACAGGCCGTCGAGCTCGCCCTGGTCGAGTGCCGCGCGCTCGAGCCGGCAGAAGTAAGAGCAGCCGCCGCTGTCACCGTCGCGCGCGAGATGGCGGCACTGGGGGCAAGTGCCGAATTCCGGTCCGGCATCGCTGCAAGCCATGGCATCCACGATCGGCGCCAGTGAGGCACGGAGGGTGCCGCGCTGATCCTCGGGCAAACGGTCGATCGCCTGGATGACCGCGGCCAAAGGATCACGCTCGAGCAGGCGCCGGCCCGCCGCGGTCGGCTCGAACCGGATGCTGCGGCCGTCGGCTACGTCGGGCTGGCGTTGCAGGTAGCCCGCGCGCTCCAGCGACCGAATCGTCTGCGATGCCGTGCCCCGGGTCGTCGCCTGGAAACTGGCGAAGGCAGACGGCGTGCGCGAGAACCGATTCGCGCGCGTGAAATAGCGCAGAGCGCTCCACTGCACTGGTGTAAGCCCATGGAGGCGCCCACCGGCCAGCGCGCGACGGCCGATGTGCACCAGCAGCTCGGCGGTTGCGATCTGTCGCGCGTCGGGCTCGGTCATAGCCCAATCGTAGCGTTTCGAAACCATATGGACCAACGATCGTGGGGGGCCGGTCATTCCGAAGCGAAATCGAATCGGATGGTCCCGTTTTGTACATCGAGCTCGGCCACGGCCGCGCGCGGCGCTTGGGCGTGCCCGGTGACTGGCGGCTGGCGAGGGCGGCCCCTATGATGCGCGCCACCGTCGCGGCGCGCGTGCCCTCATGCTGACTCCCGGCCTTGTTATCGCCCTCGCGCTCGGCGCCGACTGGGTGCTGGGCGAGATCCGCCGCGGCCATCCACTGGTCGGCTTCGGTGCCCTGGCGGCCCGTCTCGAGCGCATCTGGAACCGACGCGAGCGCCGGCCGCGGGCGCGGCGCATCCGCGGCGTGATCGCCGTGCTCGTGCTGGTGGCCCCGCCGGCCGCCGCCGGTGGCTGGTTGGCCGCTTCGGCGCCGCTGGGGGATGTCTTGGCGCTGGTGCTGCTCTACCTGACGCTCGGCTTGCGCAGCCTGTGTACGCACGCGGGGCGTGTGGCCCGGGCATTGGCGTCGGGCGAGACCGAGGCAGCGCGGGCCGCTGTCGGGGCCATGGTCAGCCGCGATGTGAGCCGGCTGTCGCCCCGCCGCATGGCGGCGGCGGCGATCGAGTCGACCTTGGAGAACGGCGCCGACGCGGTGTTCGCCAGCCTGTTCTGGTTCCTCGTGGCGGGGGTACCCGGGGTCGTGGTGCACCGCTTGGTCAACACCCTGGATGCCATGTGGGGCGATCGCACCGCCCGGCTGGCGGAGTTCGGATGGTTCGTCGCACGGCTCGATGACGTGCTCAACTGGATTCCGGCGCGCTTGACCGCGATGACCTATGCGCTGGTCAGCGGCCATCCGCGCCGGGCGCTCGCCTGCGCCCGGCGCCAGGGTCGGCTCACCGGCAGTCCCAACGCCGGGGTCGTGATGGCGGCCGGCGCGGGTGCACTGGTCGTGCGCGTCGGCGGTAGCGGGGTTTATCATGGGCAATTCCGTTGGCGCCCGCGGTTCGGTGTCGGCGCGCCACCGTCGGCCGCGGCTATCGACCGGTCGGTCCGATTGCTACAGCGCGGCGCGCTGGTCTGGACGGCAGCGGTCCTCCTGGTGGAGTTGGCCCTTGCTTAACCACGGCGGTGATCTCAGTGAGATGGTGCGCCGGCTCGGCCTACCCGAGGCGGACTGGCTCGATCTGTCGACCGGGATCAATCCCCGCCCGTGGCAGGCGCCCACCCCGCCGCCCGCGGTGTGGCAGCGCCTGCCCGAGCGTGGCGACGGCCTCGCCGAGGCCGCCGAACGCTACTATGGCACGTCCGCGCTGTTGCCCGTCCCCGGCTCACAGGTGGCGCTGTCCATGCTCCCATGGCTGCGCGGGCGCTCGCGCGTCGGCATCATCGCTCCGGGATACAGCGAGCACGGCGCCGCTTGGGCGCGCGCCGGTCACGATGTGGTCCCGTTGTCGGTGCCGCAGTTGAGCGGGGGCGTGGGCACGGCCTTCGATGTGCTGGTCGTGGTCAATCCGAACAATCCGGACGGGACCTACTTCGACCCGGACAAGCTGCTGGAGTGGCGCAACGCCGTGGTCAGCCGCGGTGGCTGGATGATCGTCGACGAGGCCTATGTCGACGCCACCCCCGAATACAGCCTGGCGCCGTACTGCCCGTTGCCGGGCCTGGTCGTGCTGCGCTCGATCGGCAAATTCTTCGGCCTGGCGGGCATGCGCATCGGTTTTGCCTTGGGACCGCTCACGCTGCTCGAGCGCCTCGAGGAGGCGATGGGGCCGTGGACCGTCAACGGGCCGGCGCGCTGGGTCGCACGCCAGGCGCTCGAGGACACGACGTGGCAGAGCCGCACGCGCGAGCAGCTGCCACGCGAGGCCGAACGTCTCGGCGAGCTGCTGGCGCGCCATTTCAACCAGCGTATCGTGGGCACGCCCTTGTTCCGCACCGTGCTCACGCCGCGGGCACCCGCAGTCCATGAGGCGCTGGCGAGCGAGGCCATTCTGGTGCGCCTGCTCGACCGCCAGGATGGGCTGCGCTTCGGGCTACCGCCGGATCCCGGTTCCTACGAGCGCCTGGATGAGGCGCTCGCGCGTGTGGTCGCCGAGCCGACGCGCGCATGAGCCTCGCCGCCCGTGTCCTCGCGATCGGTGCGCTCGCGTGGGTCGTCGCTGCCACCGCCGGGCCGACGGCGGTCGACGATGCGGGCGAGCGCATCCACCTCGAGCGCCCGGCCCAGCGCATCGTCAGCCTGGCGCCCCATACCACCGAGATCCTGTTCGCCGTCGGCGCCGGCGAGCGCGTCGTCGCGACCGTGACCAGCGCCGATTATCCCCCGCCGGCGCGTGAGCTGCCGCGTGTGGGACGCTACGACCGGATCGATCTGGAGGCGGTGGTGGGCCGCGAGCCCGATTTGGTCGTCGCCTGGGGCAGCGGCAATCCCGAGCGCCAGGTAGCGCGTCTGCGCGAGCTCGGGGTCACAGTCTACGTCAATGAGCCGCGCTCGCTGGAGGCCATCGCCGTATCCATGCTCGAGCTCGGGCGTTTGGCTGGGGTCGCTGATCGGGCCCGGCGCGCGGCCGATGCCTACCGCCAGCGCCTGGCCGCGTTACGCGCGCGTTATGCCCAGCGCGCCACCGTGACGGTCTTCTATCAGATCTGGGACGACCCGCTCATGACGGTCAACGGCGATCACGTCATCGCCGATGTGATGCGTGGCTGCGGCGGGCGTAACGCATTCGCGGATCTGTCGGCCCTGGCGCCGCGCATCGGCATCGAGGCGGTGCTCGAGCGCGATCCCGACGCCATCGTCGCCAGCGGTACGGGCGATGCCCGGCCCGAGTCACTGGCCATGTGGCGCGACTGGCCCGAGCTCACCGCGGTCGAGCGAGACCACCTGTTCTTCGTCGCGCCCGACATCCTGCAGCGCCATACACCGCGTATCCTGGACGGCATGACACGCCTCTGCCGCCAGCTCGAACGGGTGCGTACGCGCGAGGCAGCCGGTTCCTCGTGACGCGACGGGCCGCTACGCTGGCCTTGATGGGTGCCTTGGGATCGGCCTCGGCGGGCGCCGCCGGGCAAGATCGCCCGGTCCATCCCTCCACCGAGGCGAGCGCGCGCGAGCCCATCGAGGCCCCCGCGGCCGCCAACAAGGACCACCGCAGTGGGCCCGATCTGCCGTCGACGACGCTGCCGGGGCGGCTCGAGCTGCACAAACCGAACTTCGTGATGCCGCTGACGTGGCGCGAGAATACCGCGGGCGAGGAGGACATCGAGCTCGAGTTCCAGATCAGCCTGAAGTACCAGCTCTTCTCCTATCCCGTGTATTTCGGCTATACCCAGACGTCGTACTTCCGTTGGCTCGACGCGGAGAATTCCCGCCCGTTCCGCGAGACCAACTACAACCCGGAGCTTTGGTATCGCTTCCGCCCGGGGCGGCTGTGGCCTGACTGGCTCGGCCTCGACGCCGGCTTCGAGCACGAGTCCAATGGCGAGGATGTCCCCGAATCGCGCAGTTGGGACCGGCTCTATGTTCGGCCCTGGGCGGACTATGGGCGCTGGGCGATCGCCCTGAAGGTATGGCATCGGCTCGAGGAGGACCCCAAGGAGGGGCCGAACGATCCGGAAGGCGACGACAACCCCCAGATCGTCGACTTCTACGGCCGCCACGAGCTCAAGGTGGGCTACACCTGGGACGATGGCGATTGGACCGAGCTCACCACGCGCTACGCCTTGGCCCAGGACCGCGGGGCCGCCCGTCTACGCTACGCTACGCCCACCTCCGGTGGTGGCGGGTATTGGTACCTCGATTTGTTCTCGGGCTACGGCGAGAGCTTGGAGACCTTCAAGGACAAGCGGACCCGCATCGGCATTGGCTTCGCGCTGTTACGGTGACGGTCTCGATCGTGAGCTCGTCGCGCACGATCAGCCGATGGTTGGCCTGCGCCCATAGCCGATCGGCGTTCGTGCCGATTGCAGCCGATAGCGTACCGGCATCTCCAGCTCCAGCGGCGCGGATAGATGTCGCCCGATCTCCGGGACGGTGTCGACGGCGCGTAATGCCTCGCGGGCGGCCTCGTCGAGCATGCGCCGCCCCGAGCTCTCGGCGATGGCCACGCCGCGGATGTGCCCGCTTGCGGTGATCTCGAAGCGTAGCACCACGTCGCCCTCCCAGCCGCGTTGGCGGGCGATGCGAGGATAGCGGAAATGCTCGGCGAGCGAGGTCGAGATCTCGGCGCGTGCGCGCCGGGCCACCTCGGTCCGCTCATCGGTGCCTCCCGAGCCAGCCGCGGTGGTCGCGGCGGTGGGCTCGGCCCCGGTGGATCGCTGCGCCGTGCGGCGCCGTGACTCGGCGCCGATTGCTCCGTCGGCGCGCTTGGTCTCCGCCTCCGCCGTTTCGGTGGAGCCGGCGGTCCCGCTCGAGTCGGTCGCAGCCGCCGAGTGGGTGGGATCGCCCGAGGGTGGCGAATCCGCGGCGGTCTCCGCGCTCGCCGACCGAGCCGCCTCGGTTGATACCGCTTCCGCCTCAGTGGCCTCGGCCTGCTCTGACGGCGGATTGCCATCGGCTTCGGGGTTGGTCGCGGCGTTGGCACCGGCGTTGGCCTTGGCGTCTACGCCCTCGTCCGCGTTGTGTGAGCCATCCCCGGCACGCTCGGCGGCCGCGGCCTCGTCATCGGCGACTGTCTCCTGGGGAACGGCACCGCCGACGGGCTGATCCCGTGTCGGCGGTCCCGCCTCTGCGCCGGCGGCCACGAGGCGGACCGAGAGTTTTTCGGTCGTCCCCCGCGGTCCCAGGCAGATCTCGACCGGGGAGGAGATACTTATGAAAATGACGCCGTGCGCTATCAGTGAGACTAGCAGGAAAGGCGTGAGATGAGTGCTCGACTGCAGCATCATCGACTATTCCTGCCGGCTCATCAGTCCCATGGGACTGATGAGCAGAACTGATGGCCGGCACGCACGGCGCAACCCGTCAGAGCCTCCTTAACGGGGACCTCCCGGTTGCCATTTCACTTGGACTAAAAAATTCCTGTCATCCCGGTTGTGGATAGCGGTTAACCGATAGTCCTCGTCGGTGGCGTTATTGATCTTGAACACCCCCTGCCAATCCCGTGCGAAGCGCCAATCCGCGCGTAAGTCGACAACGGTGTACGCGTCCAACTCTGTCGTGTTCTGAAGGTCGTCAAAGCGGTCGCCTTCATATCGAACATCGGCCCCGATACCCCAGTCAGCGATTTGGTGGGTGACGCTGGCGCGGAGCGTCTCCTCGGCTCGCCGGGGCAGCTGATTGCCCGTATCGCCATCCGAGACATCTTTTAGAGAGGCATTGAGCGAGCCGCGCCAGTTATCGACTTGCATGTTGAAGCCGGCTTCAATGCCGTCTATCTCCGCCTCGTTGACGTTTTGGGGTTCGAATACAAACTGCGATTTTTGTACTGTTGCAATTAAGTCGTCGATGCGCGTCCGATACGCGGATATTTCCCAGCTAAATGTTTTTGCGGTCCGCCTTAGTCCCAGCTCCAGCGTTTCCGATTCTTCTGGGTCGAGGTCAGGGTTTCCGAAGCCCGGAAAGTAGAGTTCGTTGAAATCAGGCGCGCGGAAACCTGTGCCGAAAGAACCGAAGGCCCGTAGCCGCTCTGTCACCCGATATCCCAGCGCTAGGCTTCCTGTGGTTTCGTCATCGAAGTCCTCACCACTTGAGGCGGCGTCATCGAAGCCATCGCCGAAAATGTCTCGGCGTATGTTGACCTGCGTGTCCCAATCCCCACTATTCCATTGGTGCTGGAGAAAAACGCTGGTTGTGTCCCGCTCATCCACCTCAAAATCGGCAAACGTTTCAGTATCGATTTCGTCCCGGAGGAAATCGACGCCGATAGTGGCCAAGTGGTCTCGCGCGAATGTGAAATCATTCTGCCACCGGATGTTGCTGCGCTCCGTGTCGAAGCGTGTTTGTTCTTCTCCATCGAGGAAGTTTTCGCTCTCGTCGGTACTGCGACCGACAAGAAGCTGCGACTGCCAAAAATCGGTAGCTGTCCACTCCAGCTTGAGCGAGCCGGAAGTCTGTTGTTGCTCCGTCTCATTGACGGAAGTGCCATCGAATTCGGTGTCCGTGTCCGCAAGCAGTAGATTGCCCGAGACCTCCAAATCGCTGCTGAGCTGGCGGTATCCTCGCAGGCTGAAATTGCGACTCTCAAAGCCATCGTCATCGGGCTCATCGCCGCATGTGGAATTCGGGTCATTGTCGCAAGCGTCGAACCCATCGGTTTCTTTGGCGGAGGCGTCGACGCTGAATCCGCCCCGGTCGCCGTTGCGGCCGAAGCCGGCACTGCCGCGGACGTAGTCGTTGCTGCCGCCGCTGACACTGGCACGGGGGCCGCTACTCTCTCGGGTGAAGATTTGGATGACGCCGCCAATGGCATTCGATCCGTAGAGGCTGGAGCGGGGGCCACGTACGATCTCGATGCGTTCGACGTTTTCCAGGGGGAGTGTCTCGAAGGCGGTTGAGCCCGTGGTTGCAGAACCGATACGTACGCCATCGATCAGGGTGGTGAACTGATCAGAGTCGGTTCCGCGGATGAATAGGCTGCTTTGTTTACCGCGGCCCCCACTTTGAGAGAATTCAACGCCCTGCTGGCGGCCTAGAAGTTCGGGCAGGCTGGACGCGTGTGTCGCTTCTATGTCGTCGCGGGTGATGATGGTGGTCGAGGCTAGCGTGTCGTTGGCCGTTTGGGGCGTACGGGTCGCCGTTACGGTAACGGGCTCGACGCTTTCTTGAGCGATGGTTGCAGTCGGTGCGAGCACGGCGGTCGCGACCGCCAGCGCCGCTAGTGAGCGATAGGATGGCATTGTTTGGGTTCTCCCTTGGGCGCGCACCCGCGCCCTGGGTTGTGCATGGGCGGACGCGGCGGGAGAACGGGACACGATGGGCGCGGCCTGGCGGCTACCCCCGGTGCTGGCGCT
>CAYTWS010000019.1:0-7827 GCA_964442145.1 uncultured Ectothiorhodospiraceae bacterium
AGGCCGAGGCCATCCTCGAGCTGCGCCTGCGCCACCTCGCCAAGCTCGAGGAGATCAAGATCCGGGGCGAGCAGGACGAGCTGCAAAAGGAAAAGGCCGAGATCGAGAAAACGCTGTCGTCGGATCGGCGCTTGAAGACGTTGGTCAAGAAAGAGCTCAAGGCGGTCGCCGACAAATACGGCGACGAGCGGCGCTCGCCCATCACCGAGCGCGGGCCGGCCAAGGCGTTGCAAGAGACCGATCTCGTGCCGAGCGAGCCCGTCACGGTCGTGCTCTCGCAACAAGGCTGGATCCGCGCGGCCAAGGGCCACGACGTCGTCCCGGAGAAGCTCAACTACAAGGCCGGCGATGGCTTCCAGGACGCGGCCTGGGGCAAGACCAACCAGAACGTCATGGTGCTCGACAGCACCGGGCGCGTGTACACGGTGCCCGTGCACAAACTGCCCAGCGCGAAGAGCCATGGCGAGCCCCTGTCGAGCCGGGTGAAACCGCCCGATGGCGCGACCTTCATCGCCACGCTGATGGGCCGCGATACGCAGCCCATTGTCCTGGCGACCGACGCGGGCAACGGTTTCGTCACGACACTGGGCGAGATCCAGGCGCGCAACCGGACGGGCAAGGCCGTGCTGACCGTGCCCCAGGGGGCAACGCCGCTGATCCCCAGCCCCATCTACAACATCGAGACCGACTGGATCTGCGCGGTCCACTCCAATGGCAATCTGCTCGTCTTCCCGGCCAACGAGCTCCCCGCGCTCCCGCGCGGCAAAGGCGTGCGCTTGCTCGGGGTGCCGGCCAAGAAGTTCGCGGCGGGCGACGAGCGCATGGTCGCGCTCGCTACCGTGCCGGAGACGGGCAAGCTCAAGATCTTCGCGGGCAAGCGCCACACCAAGTTGCGGCGTCAGGATCTGGAAGAATACCTCAGCGAGCGCGGCAAGCGCGGCACCCGCCTGCCGCGCGGGTTCCAGAGGGTCGATGACGTCGCGGTCGAGGTGTGAGCCGCTGCGGCGGTGACCGCTTCGGGCCGCTGGCCACACACGCGCCCGGGGTGACAGCCCCTCGCGGGCCCTGTCGGCTCCGCAACCGTGGCAACGCAGCGCCCCGCCGAGCGGGCCGTCCGAGTCATCCGTGCGGTGGCGAGCGCGTCCCACGGGGAGCGGCGTTGCACGGCTGACCCGACGCCCCCCGACCGCTGCAGGGCGGACGCGAGCGCTGAGCGCGCCTCGCGTGGCACGCTCGCTGTCGCTGCCCGTGCCTCGCGCAGTCCCGGTGCGCCCCCGGCCGGTGCCGTCGCTCGCGTCGATGCCGCGGCGGCCACGAATGGCACCGGAACGATCGAGAGCGCGGTCCCTACCCGCCCGGTGATCGCCCCGCCGATCTAGTCGTCGTAGCAATGCCCCGCCATCGTCACGCACGTTGCCAGGGCCGGGTGTCACCTACCGAACCGGTCCTTGTGTCGACCCCACCGGGCCGCTGGGTGGACCAGTCCCGCACGCCCGCCCTGTCGCGGGAGGCTCCATGGACTACCGGGAACCTCGCCGGCCGCGGATGCATCACTGGGAATAGCCGGTCGACACCGGTGACGACCGCATGTTCCCACGTCCCATAGGGAGGCACGATCATGGTGACCAACCGCAATCGCATCCTGGCGGCGGTGCTCGGCTTGAGCGCGCCGTTCCTGTTCACCGCGTGCGCGTCCGCGGCGGGTTACGGTAGTCCGTCCAACGGCTCGGCCGAGGCCCCGCCGCCGGCGCCCTACAAGAAGGTCAGCAAGCTCGTTGAGCTGCCCGAGTTCATCCCCGGCCTGGGTATCACCTACGTGGACCCCGAGACGCTCCCGGCCGGTCCCTTCTTGGGCTATGACCGCGATGGCCAGCTCGCGGCGACGATCTACATGACCCCGCTGGCGGATCTGCAAAACGGCCAGTCGTTCGACGAGCTGGCTGTCGGCGACGACAACGTCGAATCCGTCGACATCTACTACAACGCGGGGCATCCCGGCGTCGATGAGCCGCATGCCCACGTGATCCTGTACCACGACGAAGGCGCGCGCGAGCGGCTCGCCCAATGAGCTGGACACGGCGCCGATTCCTGATCGGGGCCGGGGGCGGCCTTGCCGCCCTCGGCCTGAGCGGATCGCCGGTCGCGGCTGAGCCGGCCGTGATCGCGATGCGCGGGACCGCGCGCGGCGAGCGGGTGTGGTTCGAGCCGCTCGGGCTGGCCGTTGCGATCGGCACGGCCGTGCGTTTCGTCAACCGGGACGCGGTCAACAGCCACACGGCGACCGCCTACCACCCCGAGACCAAGAGGCGCCACCGGCGTATACCGGCAGCGGCGGCGCCGTGGCACTCCGGTTTCCTGCTCCCCGGTGAGGACTTCCGCGTGCGGCTCGAGCATCCCGGGGTCTACGATTACTACTGTATTCCGCATGAGCGCGCCGGCATGGTCGGGCGCATCGTCGTCGCCACACCGGACGCCGCGGACTGGGAAGGGGCAGCCGACGCGGCGGGCAGGCTGCCCGAGGCGGCGGCGAGTGTGCTGCCTCCGGCTCAGGCCATCCTCAGCCAGGGGCGCATCATGTCGGCGGAGGGTCGAGTATGACGGCGACCGAGACCACGCAAGCGCCGGTCACGCCGGCGTCGCAACGGGAGGAAAGACAGCTCGTAGCGGCGGCACGCGAGCGCGACGAAACCGCAATCCGCGAGCTCATCCGCCGCCTGAATCCACGCCTGTTCCGCATCGCCCGCGGCATCGTCGACACCGATGCCGAAGCCGAAGACATCGTCCAGGAGGCCTATTTGACCGCGTTCGGGCGCCTCGACGAGTTCCGCGGGGAGTCGCGCTTCGCGACCTGGATCAGCCGCATCGTATTGAACACGGCCCGCATGCGCAGGCGGGGCCAGCGCACGGACACGAAATCCCTGGATACGGTTGAGGAGGAGGCTTTGGACGATCGCGTGGTGCAGTTCCCCGGCTCGGGCGGTGACGATCCCTACACGCGAGCGGGCCAAGTGCAGGTACGCCAGCTGCTGGAGAGCGCGGTCACTGCGCTACCGCCCGAGCTGCGGGTCGTGTTCCTGCTGCGCGAGTCGGAGGGCATGGCGATCGGCGCCATTGCGCAGGACTTGGCGCTCAACCCCATCACGGTCAAGACGCGCCTGTTCCGGGCGCGACGGCGCTTGCGGCGCCGACTAACCGAGCGGGTCGAGGGCGGTTTCGACCAGATCTTCCCGTTCGCCGGCACGCGCTGCGCGGCCATGGCGGACCGGGTCGTCGCCGGGCTGTTCGGCCGAGCGCCGGATCGATAACGGCTGGACGGGGGGCGTGGCGGCATGGAGCGCCCCGCAGGGGCGGGCCTGGCCGACGACACCGCCGCGCTGAACGGGCGCCGCTCGCGGGCGCCCCACGCGACCGGGGCGTCGGCTCGCGTACCGCCCAGAACGGGCGCGCGGCCGTTCGCCCGTCGAGTGCCTGCCTCGATTTCTCGTCGACCCATGGGCCCGCGCTATGATGGACACGGGCCGGCTTGCCTGCGGTTGCGCCCGGCCGCGGACGGGAGGGTCGCTTCATGCCGCGTATCCTGGGCCCCGGGGTAGGTGCAGCGATGGCGCTGGTGTCGGGGGCGGCGGATGCCGTTGGCGCTTCCATCCCCGAGGCCGGCGCTTGCGAGCCCGGCAAGACGATCGAGCGCGCGTTGGGTCGCAACGGCTACCGCGTCGTCGTCTCCGGCGGGTCGGGCGCCAGCGACGATGGGTCGGTGAAGGTCCAAGTTTGGGAAAACGACGATGGCGATTGGGTAATCACCGAGGCGTTCATCGAGCGCAACAGCACGTGCGTGGTGCGCTCCGGTAGCGGGCTGCACATGATGTACTGACGTTGTGGCTGCGGGCCGCGCCGCTGGAGCCGGCCCTGGGAGGTCTCGCCCTATGCGGGCACGCTCGATCGGCCTCGCCGTGTGTATAGCGGTGCTTGCCGCACCGGCTGCCCCGGCGGGCCAGAAGGAGGACAGCCTGGCGGCGCTGTTCGCCGAGCTGCAGCGCATCGACAAGCGCCGCGAGCAGCGCGTGGGGGAGCTCCAGGCGCAGATCTGGCGTATCTGGTACGAGCACGACGACGCTGCGGTGCGCGAGGCCATGAGCGCGGGCGCCAAGGCGCTCGCCCAGGAGCGCTACCCGGATGCGGTCGAGGCGTTCACGCGCGCCCTCGAGCGGGATCCGCAGTACGCCGAGGCGTGGAACCGCCGGGCGACGGCGTACTATCTAATGGATCGCTGCGACGACGCCCTCGCTGACATCGAGCGGGTGCTCGAGCTCGAGCCGCGCCATTTCGGCGCCCTTTCGGGCCGCGGCCTCTGTCTGCGCGAACAGGGGCGCTGGGACGCCGCAATTGGCGCGTTCGAGCGTGCGCTCGAGCTCAATCCCCACCTCGACAACGTGTATTTGGAGATACTACGGATCCGCGCGCGCAGCGAGGGCTGATGTCGTGGCGGCGGTGGCTCGCCGCGCCACCGGTGAAGTGCCCCGTGAGCTGCTAGAGTCGGTCTATGGCGATCGGCGGAGGCGGCGGGTGAGCGCTGTATCGGGCAGGGTGGAGCGCGGACAAACGCGCGGCGAGGAGCTCGCCAATAGCATCAGCCATGGCGCTGTGCTGGTCGCTGCCATCGTGGCCACGCCGTTTTTGCTCGTTGTGGCCGCGCGACAGGGCGACGCCGCATACATCGCCGGCGCGAGCATTTTCTGCGCCGCGATGATCCTGCTGTACTCGGCGTCGACGCTCTATCACGCCATGCCGCCCGGGCGTGTCAAGCGCGTGTTCCTCGTGCTCGACCATTCCGCGATCTTCGTTCTCATCGCCGGGACCTATACCCCATTTACGCTCGGGGTCTTGCGTGACTCGGGTGGCCCGATGTTGTTCGCGCTCGTCTGGACGGTGGCATTCATGGGTATCACGCTGCGCGCGCTGGGGCGCGCGACCCATCCCGCCATCACCACTGTGCTCTACGTCGCAATGGGGTGGGCGATTCTTTTGCAATTGGACTCGCTGATCGCCGCTGTGCCCTCGGCCGGCCTTGCTTGGCTGGTCGTCGGCGGCGCCCTGTACACGCTGGGGGTCGCCTTTTTCGTCACCGATGCGCGTATCCGCTACGGCCACGCGATCTGGCATGGCTTCGTCGGTGGCGGCACCGCCTGCCACTATTTCGCGGTGTTGTGGTATGCGGCCTGAGCCTCGGGGGTATCCAAACCGATAGGGGCGTAGCATGGCACCGTCGGTTCAACGAGGTGGCGTTGCCGGCGCAGCGGGCTCGCCGGATACGCCAGGGAATGGCAGTGCGCGGGGTGTCTACTCGCGGGCGCGTAGCCCGTCGGCATCGAATAGCGGTGCGGTGACGACGGTCGCGGGCCGGCGGCGCCCGATGAGCTCGATCTCGACGCGCTCGCCGGCCGTATGCAGGGCGGCCGGTACGAATCCGAGCGCGACCGAGCGTTGCATATAGTGGGCGTAGCCCCCGCTCGTGGCGAAGCCGATGCGCTCGTCGCCACGCCAGATGGGCTCGCCGCCATGGGCATCGGCGTCGTCGGCGTCGACCACCAGTGTCGCCAGCCGGCGCTGCGGTGGGGCGTCGCGGGCCGCCCTTGCCGCATCACGGCCCACGAACTCGCCCTTGTCGAAGGCGACGAATGCATCGAGGCCGGTCTCCGCGGGCGTGTAGGCGGGCTTGTATTCGTACGGCCAAGCGCCGAACGACTTCTCCAGCCGGAGCGAGCGTAGCGCGTGCATGCCGAAGGGGCGCAGGCCGAGGCCCGCTGCAGCCGTTTCCAGTGCCTCGAGCAGCGCGATCTGCAGCTCGGGCGCGACGAAGATCTCGTAGCCGATCTCGCCCGTGGTCGCGACGCGTTGGACGATGGCGGGGCAGGGGCCGATGTGCATCTGGCGTACGCCGAGGTGCGGGAATGCCTCGGGCGATACGTCGGAATCGGCGACGCGCTCGAGGAGCCGGCGCGCATTCGGCCCGACGATCTGCAAGCCGAGACGCTCGCGTGAGGCGTTGCGCAGCTCGACCCCTGCTGCCGGGAGCAGGTGCTCGAGCCAGCGCTGATGGAATCCCTGGGCGCTGTATGCCGCCGTCAGCTGGAACCGATCCGGGGCCAAGCGCGCCAGCAAGAAATCGCCCGCAATACCGCCGGAGGCGGTCAGCGCGGGCGCGCGCGCGATCACGCCGGTGTGCGGTAAGCGATTGGCCGTGATGCGGTCGAGCCACTCGGCGGCACCCGGACCCGAGACGTCGTATTTGGCCAGGTTGGGCAGCTCACTGATGCCCGCACCTGTCCGCACGGCATGACACTCGGCGGCGACCGCGGCGAATGCATTGGAGCGGCGCAAGCTCGGGGTCTCGTAGCGGGGCTCGCCCTCGGGCGCGAAATAGTTGACGTGCTCCATGCCGTATTGTTGACCGAACACGCCACCCCGAGTCCGCCAGATCCCGAACACCGGCGTCGTGTGCAGCGGTCGCCCGGCGGGCAGTTCCTCGTTGGGGTAGGGCAGGTGGAAGCGCCGCTGATAGGCCTCGCGCGCCTTGGCCCGTGTGTACGGCTGGGGGCAGGTGCGGCCGAAGCGCGCGACGTCCATGGGGAGGATGTCCCACGAGCTCTCTCCATGGATCATCCACTCGGCCAGGGCGCGCCCGATGCCACCGCCCTGGCTGAAGCCGGGCATCACCGCACACGCCGCCCAATAATTGCGCGTCCCCGGCACTGGGCCCATCAAGGGATTGGCGTCGGGTGAGAATGTCAGCGGGCCGTTGATGACCTGCTTGATGCCCGTTTGCCCGAGTACGGGGTGGCGCCGGCATGCGTGATCCAAGGGGCCCGCGATGCGCTCGAGGTCGTTCGCCAAGAGCTCACGGCCGAAC
Organism: uncultured Ectothiorhodospiraceae bacterium; assembly: GCA_964442145.1. GTDB lineage: Bacteria > Pseudomonadota > Gammaproteobacteria > XJ16 > Halofilaceae > Halofilum. The sequence continues at coordinate 6,908 of CAYTWS010000019.1, forward strand.
GACCAGGGGGTGGTACCGGTGGCCCAGGGTTTCGCGTCACGCTCGTAGGCCCCGACGACCAAGCCGCGGCCTTCCGGGCGTACGTAGTGCTGGCCCTGCGGGTCGATGACATGGGGCAGCTCGCTGCCCCCTCCGGCGATCCCGATGAGATCGTCGGTTACGAGGTACTGGTGCTCCATCGGCTGTAGCGGCAGCTCGACGCCCGCCATGCGTCCGACCTCGCGGGCCCAGAGACCGGCGGCATTGACCACGTGCTCGGCCACGACGCTGCCCCGGTCGGTGACTACGTGCCATTCGCCGTTGGCTCGCGGCGCCAGCCGCTCGACCTTGGTTTGCGTTCGGATCGTCGCGCCGTGTGCGCGCGCCGCCTTGGCGAACGCATGGGTGGCGCCGGCGGGGTCGAGATGGCCGCCCAGCGGCTCGTAGAGGGCGCCGACCAAGTCCTCGGTGTTCGTGATCGGGCTATGCTCGCGGATCCCTTGCGGGTCGATGATTTCCGTGTCCAATCCGATCGAGCGTTGCTTGGCGCGTTGCGCTCGTAACTGGTCCAAGCGTTCGTGAGACTCGGCGAGGATCAAGCCGCCGGTCAGATGGAGACCGCACGACTGTCCCGTCAGGGCTTCGATCTCGCGGTAGAGCCGGATCGTATACGCCTGCAGGGCCGCCATGTCCGTGTTGGCGTTGAGCGTGTGGAAGGTGCCCGCCGCATGCCAAGTGGAGCCGCTGGTCAGCTCCGAGCGCTCGACGAGTAGTGCATCGCTGCAGCCGAGGCGGGCCAAGTGGTAGAGCACACTCGCACCCACTACACCGCCGCCGATGACCACCACGCGCGCTTGCGACTGCATGCACCCTCTATCGGATCACGCTCGACCCGGATGGTCGTTCATGGTAACCGCCCGCCCCGACGCCGGCACGCGGGC
>CAYTWS010000019.1:7927-11914 GCA_964442145.1 uncultured Ectothiorhodospiraceae bacterium
CGGGCGCTCGATCAGCCGTAGGAGGCGACCGGCTCGCCGAATAGCTCGGGGTCGATGGCCAGCCCCAGGCCCGGGCCCGTGGGTACCTCGATGGCGCCGTCGCGAATCGCGATCCCGCCGCCGCCGTCGTAGTGCTCGCCGATGTGCGGCGCCGCTATCCAGCTCCCCTCGAGCAGCCGCGGCGAGGCCGTGGCGGCGACGTGGACGCACGCGGCGGAAACGATGTCGCCGCCCCAGGCGTCATTGCACGTGTAGGGCAGGCAGCGTGCGGCGCACACGTCGCGAATCGCGCGCATGGGGCCGATGCCGCCGGTGCGCGTGAGCTTGAACGCGAAGCCGTCACACGCCCCGGAGGCGATGGCTCGCAGTACCGCCGCGAGATCGACCGCGTTCTCGTCGAGGTAGACGGGATGGCGAAGTTGTGACCGAATCGCGATGATCTCGTCGAGCGTCGCGCAGGGCTGCTCGACGACGATCGGCAGGTCGGCGCAGGCATTGGAAAAGAGCAGCGCATCGCGCGTGCTCCAGCTGCGGTTGGCGTCCGCCGCCAAGCGGACACGACCGCCGACCGCGTCGTATACCGCGTGCATGGTGTCGATGTCGGTCTCGACCGGACGTCCCCCCAGCTTGATTTGCAGCTGGCCGAACCCCTCGCGCGCTTTGTCATCGGCGACGTCTACACACTCGGCCCGGTCGCCCACGCCGACAGCGTAGTAGGCGGGCACGCGGGCCATGCGGCGACCGCCCAGGAGATCGGACACGCTCATTCGCAGGTCGCGCCCCACGAGATCCCATAACGCCATCTCGAGCGCGGCCTTGGCGTAGTCGTGGCCATTCAGGTGTTCCTCCATCCGGTCCCAGGCGGGGCCCGTCGCGTAGGGGTCGACACCGACCAACGCCGGGGCCAGCTCCGCCAGCGCGGCCCGGGCACCGAGCGCGTGATGCGGCTGGTGGAGCGGGCCTACCGGGCAGGTCTCGCCCCATCCGCTGAGGCCCTTGTCGGAGACGAGCTCGACGATGGTGGTGTCGAGCGTGGAGACGGAGGTGTTCGCCATGCGATAGGTACCGCCGGCGACGGGTAGGTCGCGCTGATAGACGTGGATCGCGGTGACGTGCATCGGTCGTGTCTCCCCCGACGAAAAACGGCCTACCGGCCGCGGGCCGGTAGGCCGTCGAGCGCGAGCCCCCGCCCTCGCGAGGGCAGCTAGGGCTTAGTCGGGCATATCGCCCGTGATCCAGAACTCGACGAGATCCGGGTGATTCTCGACGTACTGCCGCGCGGCCTTGTCATAGGACGATTGCTCGCCGACGTCCATGCCCTTCTGCACATCGGCCAGCGGGATGGTCATGCGATCGAGCATCTCGTAGACATCGGGGTTCTCGCGGTAGAAGCCCTGGCGCGCCATGATGTCGGCACGCTCGATCCCGCCGAGTGTCCCCTTGGGATCGGCGATGTAGCGCAAATCCCAGCGGCCGAACTTCCAGTGCGGGCTCCAGCCCGTCACGACGATCCACTCGTCGTTGTTGATGGCGCGCTTGAGTGCGGCGGTCATGCCGCTACCCGAGGAGATGACGAGCTCGTAGCCGTAGTCCTTGAGGCCGTATTCCTCCATCGCCTTCTTGGACAGCCGCGTCAAGCCGGCACCGGGATCGATGCCGATGATCTTGCCATTGAGCTTGTTCTTGACCTCTTCGGATTTGAGGTCCTGGATCGAGTCGATCTTGCCCTCGGGGACGTAGTCGGGAACGATCCAGCCCAAACGGGCCCGGCTATAGACGGGGCCGAGACTGACCGTCTCCTTTGCGACCTCCTGGTAATAGTCGGAGTGCGTATCCGGCAGCCAGGCATCGGTGTGGATGTCGAGATCGCCCGACTTGATGCCTTGGTAGACGGCCGCTGGGTCGGCCTTGGTCATCTCGGTCTTGTGGCCCATTTCCTCGCGGATGATGTAGTCGGCCACGTGCGATGTGAACAGTGCATCGGACCAGTTGAAGTAGCCGATCTCGACCACGTCGTCTTTGTTGTTGGCCGCGCTGGCGACGGATATGCCGAGCACAAGGGTGAGTGAGAGTAGAACAAAGCGCTTCATGGTAGACCTCCGTTGGGTACCATATTGCCGTTGTGACGGTGCTTGCACCGACACGCCCACGAAGCCTGTCGGGGCCTCGCATCCTGAGCGGCGGCGCCATGTCGTTTCTCTGGTGTCACGACTTCGGTTCGTCTCGCGTTGTCGTTTCCCTTGCCTCGCCGAGCATGGCGGCGCCCGTACGTTCGATTTCTACTATACACCAAAGGGTGGGCGGGTGTTTCAAATCATGCCTGGTATGAGGTTTGCTCATCGATAGGGCCGAGCGCCCGAACGGCAACGGCGGCAATGGGTGTTCGGCGGATCGTGTCACGCACGCCGAGGCGGGAATGGACCGGTCGGCGCAATGAATGGGCGGGTCGCCGGTAGGCCTCGGTCATGGCCGCTGCCTCGTGCACGGGCGGGCGGCGGTTTACTCGGGGGGCTCGCCGGAGATCCAGTACTCGGCGAGATCCGGATGGTTCTCGACGTATTGCTGGGCGGCATTTTCGTATGATGTGCGCTCGCCGACGTCCATGCCCTTTTGCACGTCATCGAGCGGGATCGTCATCCGGTCGAGCATCTCGTAGACGTCGGGATCCTCTCGGTAAAAGCCCTGGCGCGCGAGGATGTCGGCGCGCTCGATCCCGCCGAGGACGCCCTTCGGGTCGGCGATGTAGTGCAGATCGTAGCGTCCGAACTTCCAGTGCGGGCTCCAGCCGGTGACCACGATCCACTCGTCGTTGTCGATGGCCCGCTTGAGCGCAGCGGTCATGCCACTGCCCGAGGAGATGACGAGCTCGTAGCCATAGTCCTCGAGGCCGTATTCCTCCATGACTTGCTTGGACCGACGGGTCAAGCCGGCCCCCGGCCCGATACCGATGATCTTGCCGTCGAGCTTTTCTTTGATCTCTTCGTTTTTGAGATCCTCGATCGAGCCGAGCTCGTCCTCGGGGATGTAGTCGGGCACGACCCAGCCCGAGCGTGCCCGGCTGTAGACGGGACCGAGACTGACCGTCTCTTGGGCGACCTTCTGATAATAGTCGGAGTGCGTTTGGGGCAACCAGGCGTCGGTATGGAAGTCGAGATCGCCCGACTTGACGCCTTGATATACCGCCGCGGGATCCGCTTTGACCATCTCGGTGTCGCGGCCCATCTCTTCGCGGATGATGTAGTCGGCGACGTGCGACGTGAATATGGCGTCGGACCAGTTGAAGAAACCGATCTCGACGACATCGTCTTGATTGTCGGCCGCACTGGCGACCGATATGCCGAGCGCGAGCGTGACTGCGAATAGCGTAAGACGTTTCATGGTAGTTCTCAGTTGGGGTAGCACTGTGCCGTTGTGCCGGCTCATCGACCGACAGTCTCTACGGAACCGGCTCCGAAACCCGCACGACGAGGACGCCTCGGCGCCGCGAGATCGGGTGTTCGGTCACGTACCGCTGATTCATTCACCGCGCGCCTGGAATTCCTGCCAGCGCAGGTAGGCATTGGCCCCGATGTACATGAACGGCTCGGGGGGCAGCTTCTCGGGCGCGTCGTAGGCGAGCAGATCCCGCACCCGCCAGGAGTCGGTGGCGGTTGCGAGCTCGGCGGCGGCCATGCCGGCCAGCGTGCCCTTGGCCGTGCCCAGCCCGTTTTGGCACACGGCCGAGTAGACCCCGGGCGCGAGCTCGCCGAAGCCGGGCACGCCGTTGCGCGACAGGCACAAGCGCCCGCCCCAGCGGTAAGCCATCGTTACGTCGGCGAGCATGGGAAAGCGTGCCGCGAAGGCGCGTTGGTGGTCCTTCGTGATGCGCTCGACCCGGCGCTCGCTGACCTGCATCGACGGATCGTAGGTAAAGCGGCTGCGCACGACGATGCGGTTCTCGCGGATGCGGCGCACGCTCGTGCCCATCGGATCCGCGGCGGTGAAATG
>CAYTWS010000020.1:0-11913 GCA_964442145.1 uncultured Ectothiorhodospiraceae bacterium
AGATCGGCGGCAGCTTCCCGTTGAAGATCGATTCGAACGAGGAGCTCGTGGGCTACCTGGCCATGATCGGGTTCTACGGGCTGCCGCTCGACTATCTGGCGCAGTTCCCGGACGCCGTCGCCGATGTCACGCGCGCGCAAGCCCATCGCGCGTTCCGGGATGGGGTCGGGGATGGGCCGCGGGTGACGGTCATCGTCGGCGGCGATCGCGGCGACGCTGGTGGCCAAACGTCCGAATAGCGCCAAGCGTCGGCATAACACAGTGCGCGTCATCGGCGGGCGCTGGCGGGGGCGGCGTTTGCGCTTCCCCGACGTGGCCGCTATCCGCCCGAGCGCGGAGCGTCTGCGCGAGACGTTGTTCAACTGGATCGCCGCCGACGTCGACGGTGCGCGGTGTTTGGACCTGTTCGCCGGCTCGGGCGCGCTCGCGTTCGAGGCGGCCTCGCGCGGCGCGGCCCATGTCATCGCCGTCGAGGCCTCACGCGATGCCGCCCGTGCCCTGGCGCGCAACAGCGACGCGCTCGGCGCGGGCGATGTCGTCGAGGTCGTCCAGGCCCGCGCCAGGGCCTATCTCGAACGCCGCGCCAGCCCGGTCGACCTCGTGTTCCTCGATCCGCCGTTCGCACAGCCCGAGTTAGCCGACGAGGCGTTGGCCTGCTTGGCGCGCTATGGCTGGCTCAGTCCGGGGGCGCGCGTCTACCTCGAGGCGCCCGCCCAGGGGGCGTGCGCACGGATACCGTCGACTTGGTCGGTGGTGCGCCAGAAGGCCGCAGGCGATGCCCGGGGCCTACTTCTGTGCCATCGCGCCGACCACGGTGGCGACAGAGTGGATTCGTAATCTGCCCGCCCTGCGCGCGCCAGGGCAGCAGGCGACGGCGCGCTCGTCGGTGCTCGTGTGGCGCCCGGGCCGGCCTCGGCTACCCGCCCGCGTCGCTGTCGGTGTCCGTGCCCTCCGGGTCGCGCCCGGCCCGGCGCGCCAGGTCGCGTTGGCGGGTCTGCTCAGCGAGGTCGACATGGTGGCCCGACTCATCGGATGGGCGCCGCGGGCCGAGTAGCCCCCAAGCGATCAGGCAGACGGTCACGACTACGGCGGTGGCGATGACGGCGAGAAAGGCTTCGCTGCTCATGGTCAGGCTTCCAGCATCGGGCCCCGGTCGCCCATCGCAATCGGGCCCGCGCAATGGCAAAGGAAACATACCAGGGTATCACCCTGAGGACCCGTGCCACTAGTTGACCAACGGCGTCACCGATGCACCTTGAGTGCCTAGCGAGGGCCCCGGCACGAGGACCGCCGACGGCCGCTGGGGCCCTACCCGGCCCCGGCGCCTAGAGCGGCATAGCCACGGCCGTGGCAATCGCGCAACAATGGGCTCGCGGTCGCGACATACGTATCGCAGGGGAGCTGCGGCGCGCAGTGGCAGGCCCTATGCATGGCGTGAGCGCGCGCGTCGGTGACGTAGCCTGGCCCCGAGGGGGCGCCGTGAAGCGGGCAAAAGGAATGGACTGGCGAGGCGACGGCTTTGAGTGATTTCGGTGACCAGCTGAAAGTGCCGGTGGGCCAGCTACGTCCGGGCCTGTACGTAGCCGAGTTGGACCGGCCCTGGCTGGATACGCCCTTCATGTTCCAAGGCTTTCAGGTGGGATCCGACGAAATCGAGACCCTGCGCGCCCACTGCCGCTTCGTCTACGTCGATCTGGACCGCTCCGAGGCCGGTGCCGGGCGGTCGCTACGCACGGCCATGAGCGTGCAAGAGGCGCACGACGACGAAGCGGAAGCCATGCCCGGCCGGCGCGGCCCGGCGTACGAGCGCCCCTTCCGGCACGAGCGCGAGCCCGACGAGGACCACTTCCGCGAGCTGGTGGCGGCGGCGGAGGCGGGCCGGCGCCAAGCGCGCGCCGAGGTCGACCGCATCATGCAGGATATCCGGTTGGGCCACAGCCTCGATACCGAGCGCACGCGTGAATGCGTCCAAGAGCTGGTCCATCAGGTGTCGGCGGACTCGAGCGCCGCCTTGTGGCTGACCAACCTGAAGAATCGCGACGAGTACACCTCGATCCACTGCGTCAACGTGTGTGTCTTCGCGTTGACCTTCGGTCTCCACCTGGGGCTCGACCACGACCAGCTGACCCGGCTGGGCGTTGGTGCGCTATTGCACGATGTCGGCAAGACCAAAACGCCTCCGGAGATCCTCAACAAGGAGAGCCCGCTGACCGACGACGAGTTCGAGATCGTCAAGCGCCATGCCGAGGATGGCTACCAGCTGATGTGCGAATCGGGCGGCGTGCCCGACGAAGCCCTTGAGGTCATCCGGTGCCATCACGAGCGGGTCAGCGGTGGCGGCTATCCCCTGGGGCTGCGCGACGACGAAATCCCGCTGCACGTGCGCATCGCCGGACTCGCCGATACCTATGACGCGATGACCAGCGACCGCTCGTATCAGAATGCGATGACCGCCGACCACGCGTTGCACATGTTGTATCGTAAGGGCTCTCGTTTCTTCGGCGACGAGCTCGTGCAGGAATTCATCCGTTGCGTCGGGATCTTCCCCGTCGGCAGCGTCGTCGAGCTCGACAACGGCGCGGTGGGTGTGGTCGTGGCGACACGGGCGGACGCCCGTCTGCAGCCGACGCTGTTGCTCGTGCGCACACCCGAGGGCGAGCCCTACGACAAACGCGTGCTGTTGAATCTGGCGGCGCAGGCGCGCCAGCGCGAGCGCTGCCCGCCGCAGCGCATCGTGCACGCGCTGGATGCCCATGAGGTCGGCATCGATGTCCCGGCTATCGTGGCCAACGAATTCGGCCTAACCTCGGGGAGCTGAATGCCACCATCGGCTCACTGGGCGTGGTCGCCGCCTAGCGGACGCCCGACCGCGACCAGCCAACAAGCGGGAGACACCACGCGGCCATGACCGAAGTAAAGCACCTCGTCGCCGTCCCGGTCCAAGACCTCTGCCACGGGTTGTACGTAGCCGAGCCCGATCGCCCCTGGACCGAGGTCCCTCTGCCCTTCCAGGGCCAGGTCATCGCCTCGGATGAGGACTTGGACGTGCTGCGGCGCCACTGCGAGTTCGTCTACGTCGAGCGCGAGCGCAGTGAGGCGGCAGCGCTGGACGCGCTCGATCGCGCTTCGGCGGACCAGGACGCGGGCGACAGCGGCGATTGGGGCGGGCGCGAGACCGGCCAGGCGCCCAATATCACCGCCGCCCTCGGCGGGCGCGGCACGCCCGATCGCGACCGTTTCGCGCAGGCGGTCCAAGCCGCCGCGGACGACCGGGCCGCGGCGCGCAACGTGCTGCATCGGGCGTTGGAGGACGCCCGGCTCGGGCGCAGTGTCAATACCACTGATGCCCAAGAGGCGGTCGGCCAGCTGGCCGTGGAGGTCTCGGACAATGCCAGCGCATCGATGTGGCTGACGAGCTTGCGTGACAAGGATGAGCACACGACGGTCCATTCGATCACCGTCGGCGTGCTCGCGCTGGCGTTCGGCCGTTTCCTGGGGTTCCCCGACGAGCGCTTACAGCGCCTGGGGGTCGGTGCGCTGCTCCACGACGTGGGCAAGGTGCGCCTGCCGGATAGCATCATGCAAAAGGCGGAGTCGTTGACCGCGGATGAGTGGCAACGCATCAAACAGCATCCTGACGACGGCTGCGACATCGTTGGCGCCAGCGAGGGCGTATCGGACGAGATCCTGGCGTTGATCCGCGACCACCACGAACGCATCGGCGGCCAGGGCTATCCGCGGGGGTTGCGTGGGCGCGAGATATCGATCGATTCGCGCATCGTGGCACTCACCAACGCCTATGACTCGCTCACCAGCGACCGCGTCTACCGCAGCGGGCGCCCGCCGGACGAGGTGCTGCAGGAATTCTACAATGAGGCCGACCAGCTGTTCGGCCCCAAGTTGACCCAGGCATTCATCCGGTGCGTCGGCATCTTCCCGGTGGGCAGCCTGGTCGAGCTCGACAACGGGGCCTTGGGTATCGTCGTCGGCTCCGAGCCCAGTGCCCGCCTGACGCCCACGGTGTTGCTGGTGCGCACGCCCGGCGGCGAGTATTACGACAAGCGGGTGCTGTTGAATCTCGCCCTCGACCCGGCCGACGGTGGCTCCGGGCGCTATGTTCGGCGCACGCTCAACCCGGCCCATTACGACATCGATATCGCGGGCATCGTGGCAATGGAATTCGGCGTCATCCTGTGACCTGGCGCGCGCTCGCGACCCTTTGTTGGCGCATGGCCCGCAGAGGCTTTGCGGGCGAGTTCGGGCGTCGTGCAGGGTGGCGCTGCAATGGCAGCGGAGTACGATCGTGGATGTAGTCGCCGTCTACCCCGGTACGTTCGATCCCATCACGAACGGTCACACCGATGTCATCGAGCGCGCGAGCCGCATGTTCCATCGGGTCGTGATCTCGGTGGCGGCGAACCCGGGCAAGGCGCCGTTCTTCTCGCTGGAAGAGCGAGTCGGCTTCGCCGAGGCGGCGTTCGCCGACCATCCCAACGTCGCCGTCCGCTCGTTCGATGGTTTGCTGGTCGATTACGCCCGCGAACAGGGCGCTGGGGTCATCCTGCGCGGTTTGCGTGCGGTCTCCGACTTCGAATTCGAGGTGCAGCTGTCCGGCATGAATCGGCGCCTGGCCCCGGAGATCGAGACGCTGTTCATCTCGGCGGCGCAGGAATATGGTTTCGTGTCCTCCAGTCTCGTGCGCGAGATCGCCTCGCTCGGCGGCGACATCACCGAGTTCGTCCACCCCGAGGTCAAAAAGGCGCTGGACCGCCGCTTCGGCCGGGGGCCCGCATGAGCGTCGTCGCCATCGGTGTCGCGTCGGCGACCGGGGCGGCCACGCAACGCACTTCGCGGCGGCGCAGCGCCGCCGTCGCCGCGCGGCTCGCGCCTTGGAAGGCGGCAAGCGCTCGCGTATATTACGGCCGATGAACCGACTGCGGCCGAGGCCGCGGCCAGCGTGGAGGTGACAGACGCATGGTACGAACCCGCGGACTGTGGCTGTTTGGCTGGCTGGCGCTATGGGGTGCCGGCCTCGTACCCGGATCGGGGCTGGCTGCCGATACCCCCGAGGACGACATCCTCGGCGAGATCGCCGGCGAAGGCGGTGTATTCGACTTCACCAAGATCGACTCGAGCGGGGAGGCACTCGATAACCAGGACGCGATCTATACCATCGAGTCGTGGGATTGTGTGCGCGATGACGCCACCGGCTTGATGTGGGAGGTCAAGACCGCCGATGGCGGTTTGCGCGATCAAGGCAACACCTACACGTGGTTCAACCCCGATTCCGATGAGAATGCAGGGATGGCGGGGACAGAAGACGGCGGTGACTGTAGCGGCGACATCGCCTGCAATACGCACGCCTATGTCGAGGCGATCAATGAGCGCGGCTTGTGCGGCTACTCCGATTGGCGCATGCCGACGCGTGAGGAGCTGCGCTCGATCGTCGACTATCAGGAGAACTTCCCTGCGATCGACACCAGTGTGTTCCCGAACACGGTCGCTTCGTCGTTCTGGACAAGCGAGCCCAACGAGAACTACCCGAGCTTCGCTTGGCATACCGACTTCAAGTTCGGTCTTGCGAGCTACTACTTCTTCAAAGCCGGCGAGAAGCCCGTCCGCGTCGTGCGCACGGTCGACAGCGAATAGCCGCCGTCAGGCGTTAGCGCTGACACCGAGGGCAATACACGGTCGCGCGCTGACCCGTCGTCGCGCCCCGCAGGGCACGCCCACAGTAGCCGCACGGCTGACCCGACCGACCGTAAGCCGCTAGCTCGACGCGGAAGTAGCCCGGTGCGCCCGTCGCCGTGGTGAAGTCACGCAGCGTCGTTCCACCATGGCTGATCGCCGCCTCGAGCACGCTGTGTACGGCCTGCGCCAGCCGCCGGTAGCGCTGGCGGCCGATGCGTCCCGCCGCTCGGCTGGGATGGATGCCAGCGCGATGGAGGGCCTCGGTCGCATAGATATTGCCGATACCGGCGACGATCCGGCCGTCCATGATGAATTCCTTGACCGCCCGGCGGCGCCCGCGTGAGCGCTGGTAGAGGTGATCCCCGCCGAAGTCGTCGGTCAGCGGTTCCGGTCCCAGTCCGGCGAGAAGCGGGTGGTCCGCGTCCGCGCCCGTGAGCCAATGCACCGAGCCGAAGCGGCGCGGATCGTGCAGGCGGAGGCAGACACCGTCATCGAGGTGGAGGTCGAGGTGGTCGTGTGCCGTCGCTGGGGTCGCACCGGGCACGACACGCAGGCTGCCCGACATGCCCAGGTGCAGCATCAGGGTGCCCGCCGCGGTGCGCACGAGCAGGTACTTGGCGCGCCGATCGACGCCGGTGATCGCGTGGCCCGTGAGCCCATCGATCGCGGCGACCGGCACGGGCCAACGCAGTTGTGCCTGGCGTATGGTACTGCCGGTGACCCGACGCCCGACCAGGTGGGGCGCGATGCCGCGGCGGGTGGTCTCGACCTCGGGCAGCTCCGGCACGGTTGCGCCTCCTGCGCTCAGCGCTCGTCGCGCCGGGGCGGTGTCAGCAGGCTCGGCCGCTGCCCCGCGGGCGCCAACCGGAGCGCGTAATCGCCGCCTTCGGGGAGCAACAAGGCGTGCCCGTCCCGCTGGAGCAGGCGCCAGGCACGGTGGCCCTGCTCAGCGAGGTCGACGCGGACGCGCTCGGCGCCGGCACCGTCCACGTCGAGCGCGAATCCAGCGGCGCGCGCGGTGCGCCAGTTGTGCGCCCATGCCGCCGCATCGCCCGTCCCGCGCGTCAGCTGCCATGGCTCATCCGGGGACCGCCGCTCGGCGACGGCGCCCGGGGCGACGATGCGAACGGGTCGGGCCCCCACAGGCAGCAGCCGCCGCATCCCCAGCCCATCGAGACCCCGAGCGAGCACTGGGTAGGCGTGGTCGACGACCAAGCAATAGCGTTGCCCGCTGGCGACATAACGCCGGCCGTCGGGCGCCCGATCGCCGAACGCGATGCGGTGGCCGCCCGCATCGACGCTCGCCCGTGGCTGGTCGAGGCCGACGCGCGCGGCGTCGTGCTCGGCCGCCGCATAGCAGGCGTCACTGCGGGCGGTGAAGATCGCCAGCAACGTGACCAGGCGCCCGTCGCGAGCGGCGCGCTCGATCGGCTGGCTCAAGCGCCAGCCGGCGCGGCCACGCTGGAGAACCAGGGCCGGGCGGTCATCGGCGCGTGGGTACGCGATCCGCACGGACTCGATGGTGCTGGGCGCGAGCGGCGTCAACGGCGGTGGGCCCGGTTGGCTCTGGAGTGACAGCCAAACGCCGAGCCCGAGCGCGAGGGCCAGGCCGATCAGCCCCAGGTTGGCGACGCGGCGTCCCCGCATATCAGTGACGCCGCCGCCACAGCAGTGCCCACCATGCGCCCGTGAGCAACAGCAGCGGCAGGCCCAAGGCGAACGTCGCACCCCAGATCGCCAGCTGGGTGCGTGACAGCGCCTCGGGCGTCGTCCCACGCGGGCCCTCGGTGAGCGCAATGCGCTCACCATCGCCCAACGTCCACGCGAACAGCCGCTCCGCGAAGGCCCCGTTGGCGCCCTCGTCGACGAAGGCGTTCGAGGCGAAATCGCCATCGCCGATGACCGCGATGCGCTGCTCGCCCGAGCCGTCGGGTGCTGGCCGCTGAGCGGCGACGGCGAGCGTCAACGGCCCGTCGACCTCCGCCGTAGCGGCGTCGAATTGGGCGTCGTTGTCACCCGCGAGCGCGCCCGTCTCGGTCCAGGCGCGCTCGCGGCTTCGTAGCAGTGACGTCAGCGCCCAATCGCTGTCCGGCGCCGTTTGCAACGCGCCCGCGCGGGGCAACAGGATCGCCGACTCGAGTCCGCGCGTGACCGCGTGCTCGCCCAAGTCGTGAACCACGGCGAAGTCGAGGCGCTCGCTGTCGAATAGCTCGGCGGCCGGGTCGGCGACGACGCCCGGCAGCCGGTTGATGCCCACATCGGCGGCCAGGGTGTCCAAGCCTGGATCGCCTTCCGGCTCCATCAGCCATAGCAGATGGCCGCCGGCGGCGACGTACTCGCGCAGGCGCTCGCGCTCGCCGGGCCAATAGGGTTTCTGGGGACTGGCGAGCACGACCAGATCGGCATTGGCCGGCAAGCGTGCAACTTCGGCGAGCTCGAGGCGCTGCACGCTGAAACCGCGCGCGCGCAGTCGCTCGCCGAGCTCGCCCAGATCGAACGGCGCGGCGCCGTCCGGGGCGCGCTCGCCGTGGCCCGCCAGGAACACCACCCAGCGGTCGCTGTCACGGGCCAGCCGCGACAGTGCATTGGTGACCTTGGCCTCGCTGATACGCCGCAGGCGTTGCTCGCGCTCGCCACTGCGCAGGAGGACCTCACCGCCGCCGCGAATGCCGAGCTCGCGCACGCGCTGCGGGTGGATCTCGGGATTGACGAACTCGATCTCCAGCGGCGCCCCGGCGCGGCGATAACGCTCGAGGAGCTCGCGCAGGCGAGCGCGTTGCCGTGGCTCGGGCGCCATGAACGCTTGGATCCGGACAGGCTCCTCGAGCCGCTGGGCAATGCGGCGGCTCTCGGGGGACAGGCTATGGCGCTCGCCGGCCGTCCAGTCGGACCGGTAGCGCCACGTCGCCGTGACCGCCGCGGCCAGAGCCACGACACCGACGAGCAGGAAGGTAAACAAGCTGTTGCTCGCTTGGAGCCACCGCCGGGCGCGCCGATCTAGCCTCATGGCGCCGCTACCGTCATCGCTGTAAGCGCTCGTTGTCGATGCGGCGCGTCGCCAAGACCAGGCATAGCGCGGTGACCAGTACGAAGTACGCCAGGGCCCCGGTGTCGAGCAGGCCGCGCAGAAAGGGATCGAGGTGCGTCGACGGCGACAAGTAGGTCAGGATCGCCCCGGTGCGCCCGCCCAGGCCGCTGCCCCATTGGCCGAGCAACAGCAGCAACAGCAAGAGCCCGATCGGGCTGGCTGCCGCCGCCGTTGGATGGGTGGTCAGCGCGGAGGCATACACACCGATCGCGGCCACCGCCCCCGTAAAGAGCAAAGCGCCCAGCGTCGCTAGCACCAGTGCGCCGCCGTCGATGGGCGCAACCAAGCCGAGCGCGGCCAGCATCAGCGACGGCAGTCCCACCGTCGCCGCCAGCACTGCCGACACACCGGTGAATTTACCGACGACGATAGCGTGCGGTGCCACGGGCGACGACAGCAGCAGCGCGAACGCGCCTTGGCGGTGCTCGTCGGCGATCGATCCCATGGTGAGCAAGGGGGCGGCTAGCAAATACACGATGCTCGCGGCACCGAGGCCGCGTGGTAGCAGATAGGCGGTGAGCTCGGGCGGCCCGGCGCCGCTCGTCGACTCCGATCCGAGGCCCAAGTAGGCCTCGAGGTAGAGCAGCACGATGAAGCCCACGATACCTTGCACCCCCGCCACAACGACCCAGGCCATGGGCGAGCGCAGCAGGGCGATGGCCTCGCGTCGGGCAATGGCGCCCGTCATGCAGTCTCTCCCTGGCGTGCAGTCTCCGGGGCCTCGCGCGCGGTCACGCGCGCGAACACCTGGTCGAGGTCATCGGGCTGCGGTGTCAGCTCGGTCAAGCCCCAGCCACGCTCGACCACGGCGCGAGCCAGGCTCGCCGCGTCCGTCGTCTCGGGGTCGATCTGCACAGACAACCGCCCGGGCCCGAGGCGCTCGAGGCTGTGCACGCCCGCTAGTCCGGCCACCGCGTCGTCAGCGGGGGGAGTGGCCATGGCGAGAACCAGACGATCGGGCTGTTGGCAACCGAGCTGGGTCATGGGAGCGGCGAATGCGACAGCGCCGTTACGCAGGATCATGACGTGGGAGCACACCGACTCGACCTCGGGCAGCACGTGCGTCGACAGGATGACGCCGTGGTCGACGGCGAGACCGCCGATCAAGGCCCGGATGCTGCGGATCTCGTTGGGATCGAGGCCCACGGTGGGCTCGTCCAGGATCACGGCGGCGGGCTCGTGGATCAGGGCCTGAGCGATGCCCACGCGCTGGCGATACCCGCGCGAGAGGTGGCCGATCAAGCGCTCGGCGACGCCGTCGATGCCACAGCGCTCGAGGGCGCGGTCGCGCGCTGGGCGTCGTTGAGCGGGTTTGAGGCCGCGCAGGGTGGCAGCGAAGCCCAACATCTCGCGCACCGTCATGTCGGCGTATAAGGGCGGTCGCTCGGGGAGGTAGCCGAGCCGGGCCTTGGCCCGCCGGGGCTGTTCCACGAGATCGATGCCCGCGATGGCGATGCGCCCGGTCGTGGGCGCCAGGGTGCCGCTGAGCATACGCAGCGTGGTCGTCTTGCCGGCACCGTTGGGCCCCAGCAGGCCCACGATCTGGCCGCGCTCGACCGCGAGGTCGAGCGCGTCGACCACCCGGTGGCCCGGGTAGTCGCGCGCGAGGCCGTCCGCCTCGATCGGGGGCGCGTGGTGGGCCATGGGCTACGGGCGCTCCTCGGGCCGGACCCGCTTTCGCGGCGAGCGCCTGACGATAGCGGCTCGGTTGCACCGTGGGCAAGAGAGGCCAACGCGGCGGGCCGCACTGGCGCGGCCGAGATGCTACGCTGCGGCTACGCGGGCCCTGCGCTGCGTGGCGCAGGGCCGCGTCAGGCAACTCCGAGGTGTCGATGCACGCTTATCTCGATTGGCTCAACACGGGCCTGCTCGATCTCGGCCTGCTGGGCTATACGGTCGCCGTTTTGGCGATGACGCACGTGACGATCGTGGCGGTCACGATCTACCTGCACCGGGCGCAGGCGCACCGCTCGGTGGATCTGCACCCCGCCGTGGCGCACGTGTTGCGTTTCTGGCTGTGGCTGACCACGGGGATGCGCACCATCGAGTGGGTCGCCATCCACCGCAAACACCACGCCCATACGGAGACGGGCGAGGATCCCCACAGCCCCCACCAGGTGGGTATTTGGAAAGTGCTGCTGCAGGGCACGGAGCTCTATCGCGCGGAGGCGCGCGATCCCGAGACCCTGGCGCAGTACGGCCACGGCACGCCCGACGATTGGATCGAGCGCAATGTCTATGCCCGCTTCGAGACCGGCGGTATCGCGCTGCTGGGCGTGCTGTCATTGGTGCTCTTCGGTGTGGTCGGTGTCACGATCTGGGCCATCCAGATGATGTGGATCCCGCTGTGGGCGGCGGGCGTGATCAACGGGCTCGGCCACTACCTGGGCTATCGCAACTTCGAGAGCCCGGATGGCTCGACCAATCTGAGCCCGGTGGGCCTGCTCATCGGCGGTGAGGAGATGCACAACAATCACCACGCGTTCCCGAGCTCGGCGCGCTTTTCCCAGCGGTGGTACGAATTCGACGTCGGCTGGCTCTATCTACGCATTCTGTCGGCCTTGGGTCTCGCGCGCATCAAGCGCGTGGCACCACGCCCCACCGTGGATCCCGCGAAAACCGCGGTCGACGTCGAGACCGTCAAAGCCGTCGTCATCGCCCGCATGCACGTGATGCGGCAGTATACGCGTTGCGTCGTGGTGCCGGTGGCGCGCGCCGAGCGGGCGCGTCTGGGCCGCGGCTACCGGCGTTTGCTCGGGCGTGCGGTGCGCGCGCTCACGCGGGACGAGTCGCGCATCGGGCCTGAGGTATCGGCCGCGCGCGATCGCGCACTCTGTGTGAGCGCACCCTTGCGGACCGTTCACGACTACCATTGCCGGCTCCAACGGTTGTTCCAGACCCAAGCGGCCAGCCAGGACACACTGGTCGAGGCCTTGCAGCAGTGGTGCGCCTACGCCGAGGCCTCGGGCATCGAGCCGTTGCGTGCCTATGCCCATCGCTTGCGCGGCTATCGCCTGGCGCCGGCGTGATGGGCCCGCATGGCCCTAGGAGGCTGTCCGAGAAACCTGTGCCGTAGCGGGCGCGTGGCACAGCGAGCAGATTTTCGCGATCGTGAGACGAGCATGGTGGTTACC
>CAYTWS010000021.1:0-2215 GCA_964442145.1 uncultured Ectothiorhodospiraceae bacterium
TCACCTGCATGGGGCTCGGCTACGCCGCGCGGCGGGGCCGCCACATCCGGATGTCGGCGATCTATGACCAACTACCGGACAAGGGTCGCAAGATCTTGATGATCATCATCGCCGGCGTGACCTCGGTGATCATGTTCGTTCTCGCCTACTACGCGATCTCCTACGTCCATCGCATCTACGAGCTCAAAAAGACCACACCCTCGCTCAACTGGCCCTTGTGGACGACGCTGGTGTGGGTGCCGATCGGTTTGATCATCACGGGGATCCAATACGCGCTGACGGTTTACGTGAATCTCCGCAAGCCCGAGGTCTACATCTCCTACGAATTCATCGACACCTACGAGGAGTCGCCGGATGGAACGTGATCCCGTAGGCGGCCGTCGGCCGATGGCGGCAGTGCGCTGCCAGGGGAGCCGGCCATGAGCATCGGTGTGGCCATGCTGCTCACCATGATCGTGCTCCTGCTGCTCGGCTTCCCGATGATGATCCCGCTGATCGGCGCGACCATGGTTGGGTTCTTCGTCTACTTCGCCGGGATGGAGCCCAACATCATGATCCAGCAGATGATCGGCGGGGTAAAACCGTCGGCGCTGGTGGCGGTCCCGATGTTCATATTGGCCGCCGATATCGTGACCAAGGGCTATTCCGCCGACCGCTTGATCGACATGGTGATGCGCTTCGTCGGCCACATCCGTGGCGGTCTGGCGATCACCACCGCCGTGACTTGCACGCTCTTCGGCGCCGTATCGGGATCGACCCAGGCAACAGTGGTCGCTATCGGTGGCCCGCTGAGGCCGAAGATGCTGCGCGCGGGCTACGGCGACTCCTTCACGATGGCGCTGGCGGTGAGCGCCAGCGACATCGCGTTCCTCATCCCGCCGAGCATCGGGATGATCATCTACGGCGTCATCTCGGGAACCTCGATCGCCGAGCTCTTCATCGCCGGCCTCGGCCCCGGCCTGATGATCCTCGTGTTGTTCTCCGTCTATTGCTATTTCTACGCGCGCTGGAAGGGCATCCAAATCGAGCAACGTGCCGGCTGGATCGAGCGACTGGTCGGCATGCGCCGTGCGCTCTGGCCGCTGGGCTTCCCCGTGATCATCGTCGGCGGGATTTATGGCGGGGTCTTCAGCCCGACCGAGGCGGCCACCGTGTCGGTCGTCTACGCCCTGATCCTCGAGCTCATCGTGTTCCGCTCGATCAAGATCGGCGAGATCCCCTCGATCGCGCTATCGACGGGACTCATCACCGCGGTCGTATTCATCCTGGTCGGCGCCGGCAATGCCTTCTCCTGGGTCTTGTCGTTCGCGAGCGTCCCGCAGGAGGTGCTCGGAGGCATCGGACTCGACACGGCCGGACCGACCATGGTGCTGGTGGCGATTGCCATCGCCTTCTTCATCGGCTGCATGTTCGTCGACCCGATCGTCGTCATCCTTGTGCTCACCCCCATCTTCGCGCCCATCGTGGCCGACGTCGGCCTCGATCCGGTGCTCGTGGGCACGTTGATCACCCTGCAGGTCGCGATCGGCTCGGCAACGCCACCGTTCGGCTGCGACATCTTCACCGCGATCGCGGTCTTCCGCCGACCCTATTTCGACGTGATCAAGGGGACGCCGCCGTTTTTCTTGCTGCTGCTGCTCGCCACGGTTCTTCTGATCGTTTTCCCGCAGATCGCTTTGTTCCTGCGCGATCTGGCATTCCGGTGACGCAGCGGTACGTGGAGGTCTCAACGTGACCAAGAAACCCAAGTCGAGCATACTCCAGCGTGTCGTCCTTGCAGTCGACGGCTCGGACAATGCAGGCCGCGCGGTCCACTATACGGCCGCCCTCGCGAAGCACTTCCCCTTCCCCATCGTGGTGGTCAGTGTCTATAAGCACCGCACCTACCAAGAGAGCTCGTTGTCGCTGGTGCGCACCCGCGAGATGCCCGCGGCACCGGACGAGGTCATGCAAAACCTGTGCGAAGAGGCGGTCGAATGGGCCTACGAGCGGCTCAAGGAGGCAGGCATCGACGCCGAGCGTATCGAGACCATGGTCCGCCGCGGTCCCCCCGCGCGCACCATCGTGCGCACGACCAAACAACAGGATGCCGACACCGTCATCCTGGGCAATCGGGGCCACGGTGACGTCGAGGGCTTTTTCCTCGGCAGCGTCTCGCACAAGGTCAATGCATTGTCCGATTGCACCTGCATCACGGTGCGCTAGACTCAATGGC
>CAYTWS010000021.1:2315-11830 GCA_964442145.1 uncultured Ectothiorhodospiraceae bacterium
GGCGAGGAGAAGAAAGGCTACGGCGCCTTCGCCTTCCGCAAGGAGGACGAGGCGATCGTTGCCGCGTTCAACGAGGTCCTGGCCGACTTCGTCGGCACGGATGAGCACTGGGCCATGGTCGAGGAGTTCGGCTTCGCTCCCGATATGGCTCCCGACAAAACGGCCGAGGAGCTCTGCAACCCGGATGCATAGGCACGGGCGACGCCAGGCCGGCACCGGCCACCAGCGGCTAGGCGCCGCCAGCCTCCGCCGGAGGGTACGGCGTCCCCTCCAGCAGCCGGCCAAAGCCCGCGACCGGCTTCGTGTAGCCCGCCTGGCCCAGCATATCCCACAGCATCGCTTGGTTACTCGTAACCACGGGCACCCCGAGACGCTGTTCCAGCCGGGCGACCGTCGACACCGCACGGAGCGCGGTGCAACAGACGAACACGGCCCCGGCGCCCCGTGTATCCACGCTCAGCACAGCGCGCTCGATGGCCTCGGGCGGCACCGATGTCATCTCGAGATCGGTCTGCAACCCAAAGGTCGAGAACGAGACCAGATCGACTCCCACCGCATGCCAATAGTCGGCCAAGAGCCGATTCACATCGTCGGGATACGGTGTGACCATCGCGATCCGGCCGACGCCGAGCGCGGCGAGCGCCTCGCGCGCGCCGGTGATGGGGGTGGCCACGGGCACGCCCGGCCGCTGATCCTGGATCGTGCGGCGCACGCGCTCATAGCCGATGGCGACCGTACCCGAGGTGCAGCCGAACGCAATGCCGTGCAGCGGTGTCCCGGGCAACAGCAGCGCGGCGGCATCGGCTAGCTCCGTCGCCATCGATTGCAGGTTCGCCACACCGCAGTTGCCGTCGAAGCGGACACGCGTCGTATAGAGCGCCGTATCCTGCGGCATCATCCGCGGCAGCTCGCTCTCGGAAGCATGGTCACTCGCCAGCGCGATCAATCCGAAACGGGCGGTCTCGCTGGCCCATTGGCGCCCGTCGTAGGCCACATCGACCCGCTCGATGGGCACATCGGCTGCGCCAGTTTCGGTCCCGTGCATATGCCCCCCTTCGCCTGCCGGCACGCCGCGCCGGCAACGCCGCACTCAGAGCCCGTCGAGCTCGGTACCGATCACCGCCAAGCAATCACCGGGGCGCGCTAGACCCGGGAAGTGACGGCCGATCAACGTGCCCGAGCGGTGCGCGTAATAGAGCCCCGGCGTGAGTCCCGTCTTCTCGATCGAGTGGATCCGGCCGATCAGTTGGCCCGCCTCGACCCATTCATCGAGATTGACCAGGCATTCGAACAGCCCCGTCTCGTCGGCGATGGTGTAGGCGCTTAGATCGGGTGTTGCCATGGTGCGCGCACGCGCCAGACCACGATCCTCGCGGCGAGCCGGCGCACCCTCGAGGATGCCGAAGTGGTGCAGCACGTTGCGTACGCCCTGTACCGCGACCTCGACCGTCTCCGGCGTCGCGGTGCCGCCGCCGGCGAGCTCGGTGAAGATGAAGGGCTTGCGCGCGTCCTCGACGATGCCGTCGAGCATTCCCTCGGTGTCGAGCTCCTCGATGATCAGCGTCACCGGGGCATCGAATGCCTCGATCATCCCCTTGGTTTGCTCGTAGTGCTCGGGGTCCTGCAAATAGTGCATCGCCGCGAACGGCACGAACGAAAGCGTGCGCCCGCCCGAATGGATATCGACTACCGCGTCGACCTTGGGGAGCAATACGGTCGAGACGTAGTGGCAGATCATCTCGGTAACCGAGCCCGTACGGCGCCCAGGGAACGCTCGATTCATATTCATCCCGTCGAGCGGCGAGCAACGGGCGTTCGCCTGGATGGCGGGCGGATTGAGACAAGGGATGATGATCGCGGTTCCACGAAAGGTAGTGGGGTCGAGCTCGACCGCGAGCTTCTTGAGCGCGATCGGCCCCTCGAACTCGTCGCCATGATTGCCGCCGGTGAACAGCACGGCCGGCCCCTCGCCGTTACGCAATATAGTGATCGGGATGCGAACGGCGCCCCAAGCCGACTCGTTGGCCGAATACGGCACGCTCAAATACGCGTGCTGTGTCCCATTGGCGTACCAATCGACGTTCGACGTTACGCGCGATTGCTTCTCACCCGGATAGAGGCCGGGGGTCTCGTTGCTCGGCGCGGTCATGGGGTCCTCTCGCTGGTGGGCACTCGTCGTTGCGCGATGCCTGTCGATGCATTCTGGCACATTCGGGCGAGGCTTGCCGTCGACTACGCACGAGCGTGGTACCCCCTCGGCGCCGCGTAGCGCGGGCCCGTGTCGCGGTTACATCCGTTGGGTGTTGGCAGGTGCGGTCCGCGTGGCTCGAGCGCGACGACGGCTACCCGCTCGACGGTTGGTTGCGGGCGTAGATCCGGGTACCCGGCGGCGCCTTGTTGCGGAAGTAGTCCTGCACGCCCTTATGGATCGCCTCGGCGAGGTCCTGCTGGTGTTCCACCCGGCGAAGCTGCTGCGCCTCGGTGGGGTTCGAGATGAACGCGGTCTCGATCAGGATCGAGGGGACGTCCGGCGATTTGAGGACCACGAAACCGGCTTGCTGGACGCTGTGTTTGTGCAGGTTGTTGACCTCGCCCAGCTCACTCAGGACGCGCTCGCCCGCGTTGAGACTGGACTCGATCGTCGCCGTCTGCGACAGATCGAGCAGCACGGACGCGAGCATCTCATCCTTGTCCTCGAGCGAGATCCCGCCGATCAGGTCGGCGGAATTCTCACGTTCGGCCCGCCGCCGCGCCGTCTCCGAGGAAGCCCCGTTCACCGACAGGGCATAGACCGACGACCCCGTGGCCCGCTGATCCGGGAAGGCGTCGGCGTGGAGTGAGATGAACATGTCGGCCCGCGCATCGCGCGCGGTGCCCATGCGGGGACGCAGCGACAGGTAGTGGGCGCGATTACGCGTCGTCTCGGGCTCGTAGCCGGGGGTACGCGCGAGCGATTGGCGCAGGCGGCGGGCGATCGACAGGACGATACGCTTTTCCTGGGTACCGCGTGGCCCCACCGCCCCCGGGTCTTTGCCGCCGTGGCCGGGATCGATCGCGATCACGAGGTCGCGGGGCGCGCTGCCATCGCCGCTGCGCTCGCCAGGCCGATCTTGCGAGCGCTCGGCCTGCCGGACGCGATCGCTCGGGCGCAGATCGACCACGAGGCGGTGACCGTAGCGCCCCTGGGGCTGGAGCAGGAAGCTCTTCGGGCGCGCTTGTTCGTTGAGGTCGAGCACGACGCGCCAATCGTCGCCGTTGCGCGGGGCATGGCGCACGCGCTCGATCAGCGGCGACTCGGGGATGGCCTCGGGCAGCTCCGCGACGCGCTCGACGTCCGCTAGATCGATGACCACGCGCTGCGGATCGGAGAGTGTGAAGACCTGGTGCTCGACCGGCGCCTCCAGCTGAAAGACCAAGCGTGAGCGCGCCTCCGTTGCGGAGCTGCGCAAGCCGGTCAAGCGCGTCTCCTCGGCAAGCGCGACGGGCGGCACGCTGCCGGCGAGCACGAGACAAGCGAACAGCGGCAGGCGCCATAGGCGGGCGTGGCTGATTGGCGCGGTCGTTCGACCCCGACGCCCTGCTCGTTGCACCGCACCCCCTATCGGCTCGAATCGAACGCGTGTTTAGTGTGACGCCTTTGCGGTCCAGGTCAACCCCTTTTGCCGCCGTATCCAGCAAGATACGCGACAAACCTCAAGCTTGATGCGAATTCTGGCGGGCCACCACGGCTTCCGGCAGGCCGGCGATCGAACGGCCCCCCTCGGCGAAGTCCAGGACCAACCGGTGGTCCAGCGGCGGTAGCCGGTCGCCACCATACTCGGGCCACTCGACCAGCCAGATGGCGTCGGCGGTGGCAAGGTCGCGCACCCCCAGCAGCTCGAGCTCCTCCGGATCGCTCAAGCGGTACAAATCGAGATGGTGGACGGTGCAAGCGTCCAAGAGATAGGTCTCGACCAGCGTATAGGTCGGGCTCGGCACGGCGTCGCAATGCCCCAGCGCGGCGAGTACCGCGCGCACGAGCGCGGTCTTGCCGACCCCGAGGGCCCCCTCCAGCCCGATCACACGCGGCGGTGTGCACTCGGCTGCGATGGCACGCCCCAGCGACGCCATCGCCTCGAGATCACGGGCGACCCATTCAGCCATGCGCTCGGGCGCCGCGCAGCCGGGCCAGTACGGCGAGCAAGTCGCTGGGGAGTACACCATAGGTCCCCCAGTGCGCGACCGCCTCATCAGCGGCTGCCGCGTGCAGAGCCACTGCAGCGTCGGCCGCTGTGCCAGGGGGCATACCCTGGGCCCAGAGGCTCGCAGTGATCCCGGTCAGCACGTCGCCCATACCACCGCTTGCCATCGCTGGCCGCGCGCCGGGCAGCAACCGCGTGGACCCATCCGGCCCGGCGACCAGCGTGCCCGCCCCCTTGAGGATGGCAACCCCCCGACAAAGATCGCGCAGCGCCTCGGCGGCGGAGAAGCGGTCGTCCTGGACGCTGGCGGTGGATCGGCCCAACAGCCGCCCCGCCTCGCCCGGGTGGGGGGTCAGGATGCTCGAGCCCAGTTCACCCGTATCCCGGCCGGCGATGACATTCAGAGCATCCGCGTCGAACACACGCGCGGGCACCGCGGAGGCAATCACGGCATCGAGTGCAGCCACCCCCCAAGCATCGCGCCCGAGCCCGGGGCCGACCGCGACCGTGTGGACCCGCTCGAGCAGCGGTGCGAGCTCGCGCGCCGGGTCGTCGACCGGGTGCACCATGAGCTCGGGGCGCGCAGCCGCCATAGCGGGCGCGTGGGCGCTACGTGTCGCCACACTCACCAGTCCGGCACCACTGCGCAAGGCGGCCTCGCCCGCCAGACGCGGGGCGCCCGCGAAGCCGTGGTCGCCGCCCACGATAAGCACATGACCGGCATCGCCCTTGTGTGCCCCCGGGCGCCGTACGGGCATGTCGACACCCGCCTGGGTCGCGTCGATCGCGGGCACACTGGGCCCCCGCCCTGGGTAGATCCGCTCGGGCACCTCCAGCGCGTCGACGAACACGGGCCCGGTATGGTCGACGGCCGCTGCCGTGTAGAGCCCGCGCTTGGCGCCGATGAAGGTGACCGTGGCGTCGGCGGGCACCGCATCGCCCCGCACCGCCCCGGTGTCGGCGTCGATGCCGGAGGGGATGTCCAGCGCCAACACGGGGCGTCGCGCGCCACGGATGGCGCCAATCGCCTCGGCGGCGGCCCCGGCAACCGGGCGATCCAGTCCGGTCCCGAGCAGTGCGTCGACGACGACATCGGCGCTCGCGGGGTCGACCGCGTCGAAGCCCAGGGCATGACCGTCGAGCTGCACCCAATCGGCCCAAGCGCGCGCCGCGGCACCGCCGAGGCGATCGGGATCACGATTGAGCCCGAGCTGCACCTGCAATCCGGCCTGGCGGGCCAGCCGCGCGACGACCAGCCCATCGCCACCGTTGTTGCCCCCGCCGCAGAACACGGCCAAACGCTGGGCTGCCGGCCAGCGCATGCGCAGCAGCCGGAACGCGGCCGCACCGGCACGCTGCATCAGCGCGTAGCCGTCGATGGCCTCGTCCTCGATCGCTCGCCGGTCGAGCTCACGAACCTGTGCGGCCGTATACAGATACGCCGGGTGACTCGGGGTCATCGACGCGTGCCTACTGCCAGCTCGGGACGAGGGCCTCAGCCCGCAGGGTCTCGGCCACGGCGGCCCCCATACGGTCGGACAAACGCTCGAACAGGTCTTTTCGGGGCGTGAAGTCGACGATCTCTTCGGCGCCGATCACCTCGCGTGCGACATAGCCGGGCGAGCCCATGGCGTCGACCAGACCTTTGCCGATCGCCTGCTCGCCCGTCCAGACCAGTCCCGAGAAGAGCTCGGGGTGGGCCTCGGTATCGACACGCTCACCACGGCCTTCGCGCACGGCCTCGATGAATTGATCGTGGATGCCCTGGACCATTCGCTCAACGTGGGCGACATCGTCGGGATCCTCGGGCAGGAACGGATCCATCAAGGCCTTGTTCTCGCCGGCAGTGATCAAACGCCGCTCCACCCCGACCTTGTCCATGGCCTCGACGAAGCCGAAACCACCGAAACGCACCCCGATCGAGCCCACCATGCTCGCGCGATTGGCGAAGATGCGGTCGGCGGCCGCCGCGATGTAGTATCCGCCCGAGGCACACAGATCCGTCGCGACGGCGTACACCGGGGTGTCCGGATGCGCCTCACGCAGGCGCTTGATCTCGTCATAGACCATGCCCGCCTGCACCGGGCTCCCGCCCGGGCTGTTGATGCGCACGATCACGCCTTGGGTGTTCGGGTCCTCGAAGGCGCGCCTCAGGCCCGTCGCGATGCGATCCGCGTTGGCATCGGACTCGCTGGTGATCAGCCCTTGGACATCGACCAGCGCCGAATGGGCACCGACCTTTTTGTCGAAGCCCCCGCCGAAGATCGGTCCGGCGTTGACCGCGACCAGCAAAACGGCGAACAGATAGAGCAGAACCAACGACTTGAACAGGATGCCCCAGCGGCGCGCCCGGCGCTGCTCCGCCAGACTCGCCGACGCCAGCCGGGCCAGGGCGTCGCGCTCCCAGCGCTGGTCACCATGGTTGGATAAGTCCTCGTCCGTCTCGGCCATCAATGCCTCCTAATCGCGTAGCGCAAACCGGGCCCGCTCGAGATACCCCTGGAGCTCATCGATGGAGTCGACGAGCTGGTGCGGCGCCGCCCGGCGCAGTTGGTCGGATTCGTGAACGCCCCATGTGACGCCGATCGCCGGTACGCCGGCCGCCCGGGCCATCTGGAGATCGAACACGGTATCACCCACCATCAAGGCCCGCTCCGGGGCCCCACCGAATTCCGCCAGCAGGGCCTCGAGCATGGCGGGGCTCGGCTTGGAGTCACACTCGTCGACGGTGCGCGAGGCGACGATCCGGTCCTCGACGCCGCTGGCGCGCAAATCGCGTAGCAAGCCGGAGCGGCTCTTACCGGTCGCAATTGCCAACAACAAGCCGCTCGCCTGCAATCGCGCCAATAGCTCGCGCGCTCCATCGAACAATGGGGTGGGCCGCGCCGCCATCGTGCGGCTGAAGCTTTCGCGATAGTGCTGCGCCAAACGCTGTTGGGCCGCGGCGGGCGCCTCCGGGTACAGCGCCGCCATGGCCTCGACCATGCCCAGACCGATGATCTGGCGGATGGATTCGTCACTGCGTTCGGGCAGCCCGGTCGCCTCGATCGCTGCCCGGACCGATTCGATGATCAGCCCCGACGAATCGATCAACGTGCCGTCCCAATCGAAGATGACGAGCTCGGGTGTCTGCATTAGCGAGCCGCCATCGCCTGGTCGAACGCAGCCGGCACGGCACTGTCGACGGTCACCCTTCCGTCGGCGCAGGGAAAGCGCAAACGCTGCGCATGCAGGAATAGACGGGGTGCGCGCTGCCCCATCGCCGCTCGCTCGCGCTCGGGCGAGCCATACTTGGCATCCCCGGCGACCGGGTGACCCAAGTGGGCCGCGTGTACCCGGATTTGATGCGTACGCCCCGTACCCAACGCGACCTCGACCTCGGTCAAACCGGCGCTGCCACGCAATCGCCGGAACTCGCTCCGGGCCGTTCGTCCTCGGGAATCGACTCGCACGATACGTTCGCCCGAGCCCAGTCGATCGCGCCGCAGGCTCACCGCGACGGTCTCTTCGGGTCCCATCCAATCGCCGATCAACAGGGCGCGATAGATCTTGTCGAATTCGCCCGCGCGCAACGCCTGCTGCAAGCGCTTCAGCGCCGGCCGGCCCTTGGCGAGCATGATGCACCCGGATGTATCCCGATCGAGGCGATGGACGAGCTCGAGTCGCTCGACATCGGGGCGAAGCGTACGCAGTCCATCGATGAGCCCCCCGCCCAGGCCGCTGCCGGCGTGGACGGCGACGCCGGCGGGCTTGTCGACGACGATGGCCTCGTCGTCCTCGAATAGGACGGCGTGGCGCAGCCGATCGAGCACCGAGTCAGGCAAGCGCCCGTGGCTGTACTGGTGGCGGCGAACCGGCGGCAGGCGTACACGATCGCCCTGCTGCAAGCGCCGCGCCGGCTTACTGCGGCCCCCATTGACGCGGACTTCACCGCGACGCAGCAAGCGATAGATCCGGGTCCGCGGGACGCCTCGTAGCGCCCGCATCACGAAATTGTCTACACGCTGGCCCGAAGCGTCGGCACCGACTTCCACGGTACGGGCACGCCCTGGCGCAGCACCGCCATCGGTGCTCATAACGGTCTCGCATAAGGGCTCAATTGCAGTACACCCCCGTTACTGCTATATTTAGACCGCGTTTTTACCCGCCAGTCAGTCGGATGCGTCGGTGGCGCCACACTGGGCCACGAGCGCTCGGCGAGCATGGCGCGGGCGAGCCAGTCCCGTAGGACGCCGCCGGATCCGATCCGCCGCTCACGCCGTATGGGATTGTAGCGCGCGCCGCGAGCTCGCGGAACGGCGACTCGGCGGGCACGACGTGTGAGGAATATTCGATCCCGCGGCGCCCGCCCGTGAGCGCAGCGCCTCGGGGTGGAACAACGGCCACGCGACACCTGCCGAATGCGGTGGCGGGCCGAGCGGTCGAGCCGACCGGCCGTGCATGACAAACGAGGGCGCCGCGCCCCGATGCGAGCGCCTGTTCTATGGATCGCGACGCGCGCGCACCCGCGCGCTCCTGCACGCGAGCGCCCGGATCCCGAGGGCGAACGCTCGCACGCGGGCCGCCGGGTAGGATGGCGCAGCGCCTGATGGCCGCGTGCCGCACGGCGGTCTCGCGTGCGCTGCGCCGCCGCGTCCAAACGAATTGGGTCAACAATGAAGCGAATGCTGATCAACGCGACTCAGCCGGAGGAGTTGCGTGTGGCCATCGTCGATGGCCAACGGCTCGAGAACCTCGACATCGAGCATGGCGCCCGCGAACAGAAGAAGTCCAATGTCTATAAGGGCGTCATAACCCGCATCGAGCCCAGCCTGGAAGCGGCCTTCGTCGACTACGGCGCCGATCGCCACGGTTTCCTACCGTTCAAGGAGATCGCGCGCTCCTACCTCGAGGGCAACAAGAGCCAAGGCGGGCGCATGAGCGTCAAGGACGCCTTGCGCGAGGGCCAGGAGATCGTGGTGCAGGTCGAGAAGGAAGAGCGCGGCAATAAGGGCGCTGCGCTGACGACCTATATCAGCCTCGCCGGGCGCTATCTCGTGCTCATGCCGAACAACCCGCGTGCCGGCGGTGTCTCACGGCGCATCGAGGGCGAGGATCGCGCCGAGGTCCGCGAGGCGATCAGCCAGCTCGAGGTCCCCGAGGGTATGGGGACGATCGTGCGCACGGCCGGTGTGGGCCGTACCGCCGAGGAGCTCCAGTGGGACCTGGACTATCAGGTCGACATCTGGAAGTCCATCCGCAAGGCGGCCGACGAGCGCAAGGCACCGTTTCTCATCTATCAGGAGAGCAACGTCATCATCCGGGCGCTGCGCGATTACTTCCGCAGCGACATCG